>JAYUTY010000268.1:0-14074 GCA_043754875.1 Gemmatimonadota bacterium | reverse complement strand
GGCCGCGGTCATCACGGCCTGCTGCACGCGTCGCTTGCGGTGGAGCTGCACAGAAGCTTCTTGCCACGTGACGAGAAGGTTCACGACTCGATCCGAGCCCATGGTCAACCACGCGCGACCGGTATTCATCGAGTATCTCCCGGCAAGATGAGCGTTGCGCGCTCCCTCGCGCTGACGACCTCCAACGGCGATGGAACGTTCGCTTCTCCACCGAGCTTCCAGACGACTCACCCTTCGCGGCGCGGGAGTTCCTGACCAAGCCTGACCGGGAATGATGCACGCCAGCTCGCGCATGAGCTCCTGACGACGACTCAGGAGCAGCTCCGCGCTGGGTTCACGAGCTCGCCAACAAAGCGCAGCGAAGCTGCACGGCTTGAAGCGAAGGACCGTGGCCTTGGGAATGTCGGCACTGTCGAAGACCTCGCCGTGCTGAGGCGCACGCGCCCTCGAACCCCGGATCATGTACGCGTACTGTCGACGTAAGACCCCCGCGCTCACGGAGGCCCCTGACGGAATCGCCACCTCCGACGCGGCTGTACGGCGGTCCTCTTCCTGATCGCCCGCTGGCGGACGCAGCATTTCCGCGGATGCACTCAGCCTCAGACCGGCTCCGGGCGGCGCTCTCGGATCGCTAGCGCGCGGAGCGTCGCAGTCGGTGGTCGCGGCGGAATCTCGAATGGTGAAGACGCACTGAGTGAGTCGAGCCGCCGACGGCAGGCTGCGCAGGAGAGCTAGTCGGGAAGGCGCTGGCCAGTCGTCTCGATTGCCAGCGGAAGGATGAGGATGCCGACGCCGAACGCGATCGCCGTGAGCGCCACCGGAGTGCCGAGCGTTCCCATCCGCAGCACCAGCCCTCCAAGCAGGAAGTTCACCCCTGCCCCGACGAAGCGGCCGACCGACGTCGTGAACGCGAATGCCGTCGCCCGCACGCGCGTCTCGTATTGTTCTGGCAGCCAGAGGGTGAACGCGGCGAAGCTGCCGCCGGAAAAGCCCATGAAGAAGAGAATGGTGATGAACGCCGAGAGCCCGTTGTCTCGGTAGAAAGCCCATCCGAATGCGAGCGGAATGGTGATCATCATCCCGGCGAAGTACATCGCCACGGTGAGCCTCCGCCCCCACCGCTCGGCCAACAGCGGCAGGCAGATGCAGCCGAGGATCGTGCCGATGGACAGCACACCCGTTCCGATCGAGACCATCCTTGCCGCAGCAGGCCCCGCCATGCCGGCCTTCTTCGCGAGATGGGTGATGGCGGCGGGCTCGTAGACCGCGCCCGCCCACAGTCCGATGATTGCCACGGTGAGCAGCGCGGCGTTCACGAGCGTGCGCCTGCGGTACTTCGGCCCGAAGATCTCCCTGAGCGGGTGTGCACGCTTGGCCTCGGCTTCGCGTGCGGTCCAGCGCGCGGGCTCCTTCAGTCGCCAGAGGCTGACCAGCGACACGAGGACTGGCACGAACCCGCAGAGGAACATCGCGCGCCAGCCAAAGTGCGCACCGACGGTGTAGTTGAGCCCTGCCGCAACGAAGAAGCCGAAGTAGTAGCCCGTCTGGAGGTAGCCTGCGCCCATCTTGCGCCGATCTTCGGGCCAGGCTTCCGCCACATAGGTTCCCGCCATCGCCCACTCGCCCCCCACACCGATGCCGGCGAGAAAGCGGAACAGCCCCAGCTGCCAGATGTTGGTCGAGAACGCGGCGAGCCCCGTGAAGAGCGCATAGACGAGAATCGTCGCAGCCAGTGCACGCGTGCGGCCGAACTTGTCGGAGATCGGACCCCAGATGAAGGAACAGCCCCACCCGCACAGGAAGACCGCGAACATCACCGACCCGACGTATCCGATATTCGCCGGCGTCGCCTGCATGCCCGAGCGTGGAAGCAGCTCGGTGAGGGCCGGTGCCATGACCAGCGCGTAGATCACCGAGTCCATACCGTCGAGCAGCCATCCCGCCCACGCCGTCCAGAAGCCCACGATCTGCTGCCGATTGAGCGCCGTCATCCGGGTTGGCCGGTCCAGGGAGGAAGGAGATGCTTCTGTACCTTGCCGAGCGCGGTGCGCGGCAGCGCGTCGATGCGGATGAAGGCGCGCGGAACCTTGAATGACGCAAGCTGCCGACGACACATCGCCTCCAGCTGTGCCTCCAGCTCTGCAGCGTCGACCGACTCGTCCGCGACGATGTACGCGACAGGCACTTCGCCGCGCACGTCATCGTTCACGCCGATGACGGCGGCTTCCGAAACGCGTGGGTCCTCGACGAGCAGCTCCTCGATCTCGCGCGGATAGATGTTGAATCCGCCGCTGATGATGAGGTCCCCGCGTCGCCCGCGGAGCGTGTAATAGCCGTCCCTGGAGCGGATGCCGAGATCGCCCGTTCGAAACCATCCATCGTGGAACGCAGTCGCAGTGGCATCGGCACGGCCCCAGTAGCCCGTGAAGAGTGCCGGCGACCGGATCTCGACCTCACCGACGGTGTCGTCCCCGAGTAGAGCGCCGTCATCGCCGACGAGCCGCGCAGAGACGCCGGGGAATGGGACGCCGACGGCGCCGGGTCGCCGCTCCCCCTCGTACGGATTCGTGAGGATCATCAGCGCCTCGCTCATGCCGTACCGTTCGAGCACGGTGTGGCCGAACCGCCGTCGAAACGCCTCGTGCACGTGCGCCGGCAATGGAGCGGAACCGGAGACGAACAGCCGGGCCGCCCGTCCGATCTCATGGGCCATCTCGTCCGGCACCAATGCCGCATCGAGGAGGCGCACGTACATGGTCGGCACGCCGAAGAACACCGTCGGCTTGAACTCGACCATGACGGCCGGCGTCGCGTGCTGGTCGAAGCGGTCGAGCAAGCGCATCAGACATCCGCTGATCAACCAGCTGTGCAGCCCGTTTCCGAGTCCATGCACATGAAAGAGTGGAAGGGCGGCGAGATAGCGGTCCGCCTCGCTGATCTTCCAGACGGACGTGACGTTGATCCCGTTGGCGGCGAGGTTGTTGTGCGAGAGGACGGCGCCCTTCGCCGCTCCCGTGGTGCCGGACGTATAGACGATGAGCGCCGCAGCATCGCCATCGAGTGACACCTCGGGGCGTACACCGCTGCACGCTTTCGCCCCGGCGTTCAGATCATCGATCGGCCAGATCGGAGTGTTGTCCGGATACGATGCGCCCCCATCGCGCGCCGCGACCAGTGCGGTGGGAGACGAATCATCGATGATGTGCCGTAACTCGCGCTCACGATACAGGATGTTGATCGGAACGAAGATCACGCCGAGGCGAACGGACGCGAGAAACAGGTCGATGAACGCGACGCCGTTGCCGAGGTGCACGCACAGGCGGTCGCCGCGCCGAAGTCCCCGGGCCGTCAGTTCGTGCGCCATGCGACTCGCACGCTCGTCCAGTTCGCCGAACGTCAGACGAAGAACCGCGCCGTCTTCGCCGGCGTACTCCAGCCCGACCCGGCTGGCGCGGCCGATGAACGAAAGGTCGAAGAGCTGGGTCAGGTGCATGGGAGACACTGGGGTCGGCGAAGCGGTCAACGTACACCCCGACTTGCCGTCCGTCCATGACATGTGCGGTGTGCGTCCCAAGCCTCGCCGGCTGGTCGCCAGCGCTGTATTCTCGACGGATGACACACTTCATCGCGCGCCTCTCGCTCGCGCTCCTCCTCATCGCCGCCACCGCCTGCCGCACCGGCGATCCCGCGTTGCGCCCCTCACCCAGCTCCATTTCCGCCATCGACAGCGATCTGCTGGATGTCACCATTCCGCGGCTCCAGGAGCTCTACGCGCAGAAGCGGTACACGGTGCGCCAGGTCGTCGCCTGGCACCTTGCGCGCATCGACCGCTATAACGGTGTCTACGGCGCGATCGAGACCGTGCTGCGCGAGCAGGCGCTCGCCGAGGCAACGCGGCTCGACTCGCTGGCGGCAGTTGGCGTCGCCACCAGGGGTCCGTTGTGGGGGGTGCCGATCGTCATCAAGGCCAACACCAGCGTCGCGGGGCAGATCACCACCGCCGGATGGGCGGGTTTCACGCAGCCCGGACACGAGCTCGTCGCGCCACGCGATGCGGCGATCGTCGAGAAGTTTCGCGCCGCCGGCGCGATCATCGTCGGGCTGGCCAACATGCCCGACCTTGCGAACAGTGACACCAATCGCAGCAGCTCGTTCGGACGCACCGGCAACGCGTACGACGTTCGTTTCTCCCCCGGCGGTTCCTCGGGCGGCGTCGTCACTGCCGTTGCCGCGAACATGGCGGTACTGGGCAACGGTACCGACACGGGCAACTCCATCCGCATGCCCGCGGCAACGAGCGCGCTCGTCGGCATCTTCCCGACGCGTGGACTCGTCAGCATAGCCGGCATCGCTCCGCTCGACTGGCTGCTCGACAACACGGGTCCGATCGCACGCACGGTTGGCGACGCCGCGATCGCGCTGCAGGTGATGGCGGGCGCAGACTCGCGCGATGCACCAACGTTGGCGGCGCCCGCTGCGGCGCGCCGGCTGCCGGCGTCACCCGCGCTGGCCACGGCCTCGCTCAAGGGCAAGCGCTTCGGCGTTCCTGCCTTCATCCTGGCCGGAAGCGGCGTGCCCTTTCACGGTATCCCCACCGGGGTGGCCGAGCGTGCCGCCGATTCCGTGCGACGCGCGGCTGACATGTCGCTGCGTCCGGAGACGCGTGCGGCGTTCCTGAAGTCCGTCGACGCCTTGCGCGCCGCCGGCGCCGAGGTCGTGATCACCGACAGCATTCTCGGTGCGGACTTCGCGCGACTGGCGAGCACGGTCTCCACGTACGCGTACGTGCTGGACGGAACCGATCGCTTCCTCCGCGTCTTCGGGCCGGCGGAATATCATTCGAGCACCGAATTCCAGCAGCGGGTCGGCCAACCACTCTATGCGTCGTCGATTGGCGCGGAGGAGGGCTTTCGTGACTTCCCCGGTGTGCGCCTCACGCAGCGTCGTCTAAACGATGATGCGGACGCCGAGCGCCGCTATCGCGCGCCGCGCCGCGCCGTGCTCAGCGCCTACGTCGCGGCGCTCGACCGATTCCACCTCGATGGCTTCGTGTACCCCGCGATCCAGATGCCCCCGCCCGACGAGTCGATGCCGCAGGACGGACGAGTCAGCGAGGGGCCGCACTCGGCGACGAGCTGGGTCAACATGATCGGCGTGCCCGCGATCGTGGTGCCCGCCGGCTTCTACGAGAGCGGGTTGCCGTTCGGTCTCGAGTTCTCGGCGAGACCCTGGGAGGATGGGTCGCTCCTGGGCATCGCGGCCGCTTGGGAGCAGGCGACGCACTTGCGGAAGCCGCCGGTGCTGGTGGAGCGCGGGCTGTTGCCGGTTTTAGCGGCGCGGAGGGGTCGGGCCAACTAGTGGCGGCGCCTCTTATCCACCACGACGACGCCGCCCTTCATCACCCACCGCACCCGGTCGATCACGACGTTGATGTCCGCGAGCGGATCGCCCTCGACGGCCACGATGTCGGCGAGGAAGCCGGGCGCCACCGCGCCAAGCTCCTTTTCCTTGCCCAGCAGCTCGGCGCCGACCGTGGTCGCCGTCGCGAGCGCCTGTGCGGGCGTCATGCCGATCTTCACGTACCAGCCAAGCTCCCGCGTGTTCTGGCCGAACATCGTGAACACGGCGTCGGACCCCATCGCGAAGCGCACGCCGGCATGGAACGCGCGCCGCGCTGTCTCGATGTTCCGCGCCCGGTATGCGTCCAGCGCGGCTGCCTGCGCGTCGCTGTACCCGTACTCGGCGCGATTCTCCGCGTAGTACCGGTTGTGGTCGATCGTCGGCACATACACGGTACGGCGGCGCACCATCTCGGCGATCGTCGCGTCATCGAGGTCGGTGGCATGCTCCACCGATTCCGCTCCCGCGGCGATCGCATCCCGGCCACCCTCGGCGCCGTAGGAATGGATGGCGATGCGTCGGCCGAGCGCATGCGCGGCGTCGGCGGCGGCGCGCATCTCCTCGAGCGAGAAGGTCTCGTCTCCAGTCACGTCGGCCGCGCTTCCGGTGGAGCCATACAACTTGATCACGTCGGCGCCGCCGTCGACCTGCGCCTTGACCGCGGCGGGAATGTCCCGCGGATCCGCGATGCGTGCACGGGCGATGTTCGAGACGGGGTTGGCATTGGCCGGCGTGGGGCGCAGCCGCCCGAGGCCGTGTCCGGAGACGAACATGCGCGGCCCCGGGAACGCCCCCATCGCGATCAGGTCGCGCATGGCGACGTCGGTGAAGTCGCGCGAGCCAAGGTCGCGCACCGTCGTGACTCCTGTCTCGAGCGTGCGCAGCGCGTTCTCCTGTGCGAGGAAGACCGATACGGCCGAATTGCGAGCGCCATGCTGTTTCCATGGATCCGTTCCGGGTCGGCGATCCCAGTAGTACGTCATGTGGGTATGCGCGTCGATCAGCCCTGGGATGGCCGTGTAGCGACGCAGGTCTGTCACCATTGCGCCGCGTGGAATGGCCCGCGCGCCGGTGCCGACCGAGACGATGCGCTCGCCGTCGACGACGACTACAGCGTCGCGCGTCGTGCGCCCGGCACCGTCCACGAGTGATCCGAAGCGGAGCGCGACCACGGGGTGCGTCCGTGTCTGGGCCATGGCGGGCATTGCGACCGCCAACAGCGCGGCGCAGAGGAGAGTGCGGGTCATCGTTGTCCGTCGTTGGAGTATGCCACCAGCTCCGTAGCGCTCGCCCACATCGCAATGCCGTGTTGCGCCGAGTCAGTCCTGTCGGAATTCGCCGCGACGGACCCGGGAAGCCGGCGTTGCTGCTGTCAGGGCCGTCAAGGATAGCGGCGTGGCGGTACGAGAGCGAGAGCGAGAGCTCTGGTGGAATGGCAGCCCAAGGACCGGAGCAAGCCCAGCTTCTGGAGTTGCGTGCACTACCCGACCTGTCGCTCGTCCTGGTTTTGGTTCGGCTACGCTCAGAACGCGAAGCACCCGATCGCGCACGCAACGCTGAGCCGAGGGGCGGTTACCGGTGCTGCGCTGAGGGCGTCGCCCTGAACGAGACGCGCGCCGCGCGGCGTAGTTGCTCCGCTTCCGTGCGCAGACGGCGCGCGATCTCACGCGTCTTGGTGGCCCGCGAGCGCGCGTCCTGCATCTCAAGGCGCGTGATGTCGAGCGCGTCCCGGACGGTGACGAGCCGCGCGAGCACAAAGTCGGACGTCGATGGCCTCATGGCGTAATGACGCGCATCACTGGTGCCATGTCGTCGCTACGAAGCCCTCATCGGCACCCCTCGCGCCGCCCCGGGTATCACTCGCGTGTCGGTGCGAAGGCGCAGATCGTACCATCACCAGACTCTGGCGTACCGCCCGCGCGCAGTGCGCGCTGGGGTGCAGTGACCCTACCGTGGACACGTCCTGCCAGGAGTGTGGATGACCGGGTTCTCCGGGAATCGGCCTGCGTGGAAACAGGTGAGCCCCGCGCCAGCCGTTGCGGCTGGAGTCAGCGCGCATATGCGGCTGGAGTCAGCGCGGGTACCCGGAAGCGCCTGGTGATCCATCTCGGCCGCGCGCTTGCGCACGCCGGCCCACGCGGCGCCAGTCAGGTGCGCCGACTCGTGCCGATGGTCGTTCAGGAGATGCGCCTCGTCGATGCCTGGTGGGAAGAGATCGAGCGCGACGTGTGCGAGGCGGTCCTCACCCGGTTGGCGGAGGCGCGACTCACGGCCTGCGAGGGGACGCTCCACGTAGGCGCGCGTCGTCGCCTCACCCAGATTTGACGTTTATCACTATGTCTTCGGTGCCACCTCGCGGCCGAGGTCCCCGACCGTCTGGCGCTCGACACGCCACCGGAGGTACTCGAAGGTCTGCGTGGTGAGCGCGAACCGCAGCTCCTTGACCGCATGCCGGAGGGCGCGATCAAGCAGCTCGGCCGGCGCGGCTGCAGGGTCCGCCTTTCGCTCGAGCACCAACTGACGCGCGAGGATCGGTGGGAGCCGTTCGAGGACCGTCTCCGCCTTCTGCACGTTGATGCGGTCGCCCGAGGGCCGGAGCCGTGCCGCGGTGGGCGCGTCCACTTGGCGCGCATGGTGCACCCAACTGCGTATCCAGCCACGCAGGACGTCCGAGCTTTGCTTCCCATTCACCACAGCGAACCGGTCGAGCTGGCCCAGTTCGGGATGCTCGTTCAGGGCCTGCAGCACGACCGCCTCGACCCGCTCCCACGAGGCGCCGGCCGTGCGGAGCTCCAGCACGAGCCGAAAAACGAGCACGCGGGCCGACGCCGCGCCACGTATCGTCTTCTCGCGCAATGCTCGCGAGAGACTCGCGGCGAGCGCATGCCACGTCTCCACATGCACGTCGGATGGGCACGCTGTGCCGACACGCCGTGCCCGAGCTCGTTGCGTACTCGACTCTGGGTAGCCCATTCGAAAGTTGTTTCTCCCCGCGGTACCGGCGACGCGTCACAGTGAACGAGCACTTGGTCGCGGAATAGCCCTGCTCGACCGCGCAGCCGATCCGGCGTGCCATCGTGATCCGGGTATTGCGCGACACGTGCTTTCCCTACCCACCAAGTGGCAAGGAATCGGCCAGACGCCTCTGGAGGCGCTCGCGCTCGGCGCAGCACGCTTGGCGATGGGGCCTACGCCCGCGTTGCCACGTCATGGAACTGCAGCGGTGGCAGCACGGGTGAACAGGATCGCAGTGATGAAGTGGAGAGCTGAGCTGGTTTCGTGCGTCGGCACGCAATCGACGAATGGGCGCGCTCCGGATCGACGTGGCACGACAGCGCCAAGCGCTCGTGAATGACTGCGCGACCCTTTTCTGTCACTGCTCCGGGCCCCATCACGGCGGCCCATCTCCGCTCAAGTCGATGGTCTCGCTTCTCTTCTCGGTAGGGCCGAACATCCAGCTCGCACTGAGCAACAGCCCGCGAATCGCCCGCGCACGATCCGATGTCTGGATGAATCGCGCGTCGACGGTCGTTCCGCGCTCGTGCGACGTGTCGAATGGGTCGATCACGCGCAATGTCAGGCTCAGCCGATCCCGCATGAGCTTCTGGCGTGCCGCAAGGTTGAACTGGATGAGCGCGGCCGATACCCAGGCGGTCCCCGCGGCGATGCCGCCGACCACGTCGCCGGGATAGTGCACGCCGAGGTAGAGCCGGCTGAAGCCGACCAGCGTGGTCAGGATGACGGCACACGCGAGGAGCGCTCGCCGGTGGTCATGCCAGCGTCGGCTCGCGACGGAGCCGACGAATACCAGCATCACATAGGTGATCGTCGATTGCATGGAGTGGCCGTTCGGAAAGCTGTACGAATGCCTGTGGAGATACGCCGCGGCATACTCCGGCCGCCTGCGGTGCACAAGCGTCTTGAGCACCCACTCGAGCAGCAGCCCGCCGAAGTTCGTCCCCAGCCACGCGCTCAGCAGCAGGACATGGCGCCCTCGCCAGAGCCAGAGCGACGCCCCTGCGACGACTGCCCACGCGCCGACCGAGCCGAGCAGCGTGACGGCGTTGAAAACTTCGATGCCGGCACCGGTGGCGTCCTGATGGAACATGCCGTTGACCAGCCGGTCCCACTGGACGAGCGTCGCATCGTCGAGCACCTCCTCCAGCAGCCGCGCGAAAGAATCGCTCGAACACGTCATGACTCGCTGACTCGGGGATGCCAGCCCCGCGGTCGATGACCTGAAGGCGGTGCCCCGATGCATCGCTCCTGAGGACGACGTCCACCGTCGACCGCGGCGGCGCATGCATGATCGCGTTGTCGAGCAGGTTCACGAGCAGTCGACGCGGCAGCGCCTCGTCGCCGACAGATGCGTGCTCGAGGGCCGCCGACGCTCCGTCGATGCACTCGGTCGCGGACAACACGGGTGGATCCATGACGCAGCGGAGATCCACCGTTCGGCCAAGCGCGAGGGATCGGACCGCACGCACGCATGCCGAGACCAGCTCGTCCAGATACATCGCGCGCGGCTGGAGCGGCCGCTGACCAGCATCCACACGGGCGAGCAGGAACAGCTCGCCGACGATGTGCGACAGGCGGCGGCCCTCGGCCCGCACGACTTCGAGCGTGTCGCGGTACTCTCCGGAGGACCGCTCACGCTGCGAGAGGGCGATGTCGGCTTCCCCGCGCATGATCGCCACTGGCGTTCGCAGCTCGTGGGCGGCATCGGCCATGAAGCGCCGCTGCTGCACGAAGGCGGCATCGAGGCGGGCCAGGAGGTCGTTGAACACCGTCGCGAGCTGCCCCACCTCGTCGCGCGCGTTCCCGATGGGGAGCCGTGCGTGCAGGCTCGTCGCGCTGATGTGTGCTGCACGGGCGGTCATCGTCGACACCGGTGCCAGACTGCGGCGAGCAAGCCCGTAGCCGCCGAGCCAGGCCAGCAGCAGTCCACGAGGGATCGCGATCAGGAATCCGGAGCGCGTGTCCTCGAGTAGCTCCTGTTGATCCGCGAGCGCTTCGGCGGCGATGATGGTGAACCGCTCGCGCGTCCGCGCTGGGAGTACGACGAGCCGCTGCGTGTCGTCATCGTCCCCGACAGTGGTGAATCGACGCTCCGTTCCAGTTTGCGCGCGCGACGTCATCTCATGCGCGACGGCAGCGTCCAGTAGAGCTGCCACGCGAGCGCGCCGTGGCGCGTCATCCCGGTCGCTGGGCAGGGCCGGGCTCCGGGCCACCAACCGCCCGTGCGTGTCGAGCAGGAAGAAGGTGACGTTCCGGAAGCGGAACTCGGCGCGTGAGTGCGCAACCGCCGAGTCGCGCGGAGATTACGCGAGCTCAGCGTTGATATTGGCGCGGAGCGCATTCGTCGACTCCTCGAGGAAACGGTCCTCTCGGCGACTCACCGCACGCGCCAACCACAGATCCGTTGCTGTCGCGAAGCCGATCAGGAGTACGGCGAGCGCGACTGTGTACCAGAGGGCAATTCGGCTGCGAACGGTATCGAGCACTCAGCGTGGCCTCACTCGGAGCCGGGCAGCGCCGCGAAGAGGTACCCGGCTCCGCGTCGAGTGTGAATGAGCGACGGACGGCCATCGTCCAGCTCCGGCGGAGGCCGGTGATGCAGACCTCGAGGGCGTTCGAGAGCGGGTCGTGATTCTCGTCCCAGACGTGACCGCTGATCTCTGCCCGGCCCACGACTCGCCCCGCATTGCGGGCGAGAAATTCGAGCAGCGCGTACTCTTTCGTCGTGAGCGGAAGGAGCACGCCTCCCCGGTGGGCTGTCTGGGCACGCGTGTCGACGACGAGGTCCGCGACCACGATCTGGCGATCCCTGATCTCTCGGGCGCGGCGAAGCAGCGCACGCAGCCGAGCGAGCAGCTCGGCGAGCTCGAATGGCTTGACCAGATAGTCATCGGCATCGGCGTCCAGCCCCTCCACCTTGTCGGCGAGTGCGTCCCGCGCTGCGAGCATCAGGACCGGGACGACCGAACCACGTCGGCGAATCTCGCGGCAGACGGCAAAGCCGTCGCGTCGAGGGAGCATGACGTCGAGCACGACGAGGTCATACTCGTTCACGGCCGCTTCAACAACGGCGGCTTCTCCATCGGCCACTACGTCCACCGCGTACGCGTGCTCGCGAAGCCCCTTGGTGAGCATCGCGCTGAGATACGGGTCATCCTCGGCCAGGAGGAGTCGCAAGGGCGCCTGTGTCTCAGGTCGTGATTCGTTCCGTGAGAAGTGGTGACAAATCGCGCAGGCTCGTCGCAGCGAAGCATACACGATTCCATGCTGACCAGCGTGGGATATGCGCAGCCCGGCGGCGGAAGTCACCCATCCTCTACCCCTGTGGCACCGAATATGGATCGCCCCTCCGGGGTGCCCGACGACGTACGGGAGCACGTAACACGTGGACGTACCGCGGCGGAGCCGGAGGCCGAGGTCTGGAGCAAGGTGCCGGCGGTCACCGTCGCCTTATGGCTCGTCAAGATCTTCGCGACGACGGTTGGCGAGACGGGCGGCGGCCCTCGCGCTTCGGTGGTCGCGCCGGATGATCCGTTGACATACCATCACCCAGTACTGCAGAATCGCACTACCGCGCCGGATAGGCTGAGTGTCCGACGCGCCACCACGCAGCGGCACCCGCTCAGGCCGCGGTCGCCGTCGGACGGTTTGATCGGATGTCTCCGGACGGTGAGTTTCGAAGGTAAGCCGGCTCGGCAACGATTACCTTCTCCCAATGGTCCTGAATACCGGCCACCACTCCACCGACTCGATCCTCGTCGTCGACGATGAGCCGCAGATTCGGCGCGTCGTCCGGAACGCCGTAGCCACGATCGCGTCGCGCGTGCTCGAAGCCACCTCGGCACGAGAGGCCATGGACATCGTGGCGTCGGCCAGGCCGAGTCTCATCATCCTCGACCTCACGCTCCCGGACCGCGACGGGTTGGAAGTCTGCCGCGACCTGCGCGCGTTCTCGGAGGCGCCCATCCTGGTACTGTCGGCCCGCCACACTGAGCACGACAAGGCGTCGTTGCTCGACGCCGGCGCGGACGACTACCTGACGAAGCCATTCGGCACGCTGGAGCTGCAGGCTCGCGTGCGCGCCCTGCTCCGGAGAGCGTCAGCAACGCCAGTGCCGGCCGACGATCGGATCTCCGTGGGTGAGCTCGCCATTCATCTCTCACGCCGCACCGTGCATCGCGCTGGCGCGGAGGTGCACCTCACCCCGACGGAGTGGGGACTCCTGCGTGCGCTCCTCACGCATCGCGGGCGGACGATGACGCATCAGCAGCTCTTCCACGCGGTGTGGGGACATGCTGAGGGCGACGCGCAACAATATCTCCGCGTCTACGTCGGCCAGCTCCGTCGCAAGCTCGAAGCAGACCCGGTGCGGCCGACATTGATCCGCACGGAGCCGGCGGTCGGCTACCGGTTCGAGATCTAGGGCGACGTTGATGTCGTCCGCCGCCCTTCGCCACTGGCTCACCTGGTTCGGCACGCTCATCGTCGCGACTGCGCTGCTCGTTGTCTTCCGCGGAAGGCTGGACAAGGCACACATCGCCCTCGTCTATCTACTCATCGTGCTCGGGGGGAGCGCTGCCGGCGGCCGAGTGCTGGGCGTCACGTTGGCGGTCAGCGCGTTCATCGTGTTCGATGTCGCCTTCCTTCCTCCCTACAACACCCTCGTCGTCTCAGACTCCGCCGATTGGCTCGTGCTGCTGGCATTTCTCGTGACCGGCATTGTTGCCGCGGAGCTGCTCGCGCGGCAGCAGCGGGAGGCCGACGCAGCGCGGCAGCGCACGTCCGAGATCGACCGCCTCGCCACGCTCGGCGCGGAGACGCTCAATGCACCGCGCCCCGAGGATGCACTCCGTGCGATCGCCGACGTGATTCGACAGTCGATGCAGACGGACCGGTGTGAGATCAGCCTGGGCTCGGATGACGGCACATTGGAGACGGCGACCGATGCCATGATGTCAGCGCTACCGACCCGCGACATGTGGCTCCCGCTTCGCGTGCGGGATCGAACGGTCGGCACCCTGCACCTGAGCGCCGACCGGCCGTTTCTGCTCTCACGCGATCAGTCGCGCGTGCTTGGTGCGCTCTCGTATTATGCCGCCCTCGGTCTGGAGCGGGTGCGCCTCAGTGCGAGCGCGGACGAGGCGCTCGCACTGCGCCGAGCCGACCGGTTGAAGGATGCGCTTCTCGCGGCGGTCTCGCACGATCTGCGCACGCCCCTGACCGCGATCAAGGGAATCGCGAACGAGATCACGCGTGGCGAGGACCCGATGCGCGCGATGCTGATCGAGGAGGAGGCGGACCGACTCGCCGTGCTGGTGGACAACCTGCTCGACCTCTCGCAGCTCGAGGCGGGCGAGATGCGCATCGAGAGCGCCGTCAACACGGCAGATGACGTCGTCGGGTCGGCGCTGCAGCGAGTGGAGCCCGCGTACCCGGACCGCGTGTTCGAGACCCAGCTCACCGGGCCGTGGCTCGACCTCGTAGGACGTTTCGACTTCCTGTTCACGATGCGGATCCTCACGAACCTGCTTGAGAACGCCGCCAAGTACGGCCCACCGGGAACGCCTGTCCGCCTCCGCGTTTCGAGGGATGGGGAAGCCCTTCGATTCTCGATCACGGATGCCGGTCCGGGGATTCCGCACACCGACCGAGAGCG
>JAYUTY010000267.1:0-4885 GCA_043754875.1 Gemmatimonadota bacterium | reverse complement strand
TGCTGAAGAACGGCATGGTATTCAAGCGGGACGGCGTCATGGTGCCTGCCGCTTTCTTCAACGGCGGCCCCGTGAACGGCTGGAACCTGCGATGAGCGCCTTCACCGTTCACCACCTGCGCGTAATGCGACACACCACGCTCGCCGCCCTTGCGCTGTGCGCACCCCTCATTGCGGGCGCACAATCCAATCCGACCGCACCGACGAATACTCAACCACAGAGGGCGCGCCGCCTCGCGCTCGTCGGCGGCACGCTGATCGACGGCTATGGCGGACGCCCCATCCGAAACTCCGTGATCCTCATCGAGGGCGATCGCATCCGCGCCGTCGGTACCGTAGGCACGCTGGCCGTACCACGCGATGCGCAGGTCGTCTCCACGGAAGGGATGAGCGTCCTGCCGGGCCTCTGGGACATGCACGTCCACACGATGCTCGATGGGCACGGCGACTACGCGCACTGGGACAGCACCTACACGAACTCGCCCACCGGCGTGCTTGGCAAGGTCATCATGCCCGCCGCCGCCAAGCAGCTGCTCATGGCCGGCGTGACGAGCGCACGCGACCTCGGCGCGCCGCTCGACGAGAGCATTGCGCTCCGCGACGACATCAACGCCGGTCGCTTGCCGGGTCCCACGCTTTACGTCTCCGGCCCGTTCATTCAGCACGCCTCGTACCCCAACACCGAGCGCTTCCGCTGGGGAGTGAACGGTGCAGCCGACGCCCGCGCCAAGGTGGCGCGCCTCGCGAAGGCCGGCGTGAACGTCATCAAGCTGATCGACCAGGACGAGATGACGATGGACGAGGTCCGCGCGGTCGTTGACGAGGCGCACAAGCACAAGCTGATGGTCGTGGCCCATGCCCATCGTCCCGAGGAGATCCGGCGCGGGCTCGCTGCGGGTGTCGACGATTTCGAGCACACCGGACTGGCGAGCGCGGCGGAGTACCCGGCTGACATCATCGCGCTGCTCACCGAGCGCACGGCGCGCGGAGCGGCCGGTCCCTTCTACTGGACTCCCACCATCGAGGGCCTGTTCAACTACGAATGGATCCGCGATAACCCGGAGCACATTGATGATCCCGCGTGGCACGCCGGCCTCCCGGACTCCATCGTCGATGACATCCACCGCTCGCTCGAGCATCCGGACCGCCTCGCGTACTTCGCCGGCACGGCCGCGCGGCGCCCGACGCTCGAGCGCAAGTTCAACCAGCTCCGCGCGGCGGGAGTCACGATGCTCATCGGCACGGATGCCGGCATCCCGATGAAGTTCCACACCCAGGCGACATGGCGCGAGCTCGACGCCTGGGTCAACAAGCTCGGGGTGGACCCCATGTTCGCCATCCGCGCAGCGACATACTGGCCCGCGGTGGCGATGAGAGTGGACCGTGAGGTAGGGACGATCAGCGAGGGCAAGTACGCCGACATCATCGCCGTACGCGGCGACGTGCTGCACTACATCGATCTGCTCGCGCACCCCGACGTCGTGGTGAAGCACGGCACGCAGTATCGCTGACGCGCCCCGCGCGCCGTTGCGCGTTGGCCTGCTCGGCTACGGGCTGGCCGGCGCCGTCTTTCACGCGCCATTGATCACCGCGACGCCGGGGCTCGAGCTTGTGGCGATCGTGACGCGCGACGCCGCGCGGCGAGCAGCCGCGGCCGCGGCACATCCCCACGCGTCGCTGCACATCGGCGTGGACGAGCTGCTCGCCAGCGCCCTCGATCTCGACCTGATCGTCGTCGCGACGCCCAACTGCACGCACGCCGACCTGGCCGAACGTGCGGTCGACGCGGGATGCGACGTGGTGGTGGACAAGCCGTTCGCCATCTCGGCCGACGAAGCGCGCCGCATGCTGTCTGCCGCTGCGGCGCGCGGCCGGCGGATGATCCCGTTCCACAATCGCCGATGGGACAGTGACTTCCTCACCGTGAGCGCCGTGGTCGCAGGTGGCGAACTCGGCACGATGAGTCGCTTCGAGTCGCGCTTCGAGCGGTGGCGGCCCGTGCCGCGTGCGGGATGGAAGGAACAGCCGGGCGAGGCACAGGGTACGGGGCTCCTCCACGATCTCGGCTCGCATCTGATCGATCAGGCGCTCGTGCTCTTCGGCCCCGTGACAAGTGTGTACGCCGAAGGCGATCGTCGGCGACCCGGGGCCGCGGTGGACGACGACGTGTTCGTCGCGCTGACGCACGCGTCGGGGGTTCGCAGCCACCTCTGGGCGAGCGCGGTCATTGCATCACCGGGGCCGCGGATGCGCATACTCGGGCTCGCCGGGAGCTGTACGATCCCGGACTCTGATCCGCAGGAGGCCCAGCTCACGCATGGACTGCGGCCCCACGAGCCGGGGTGGGGGCGCGCAGGTGGTGCCGCCGCGGCGACCATGCATGACGGCACGATGTCACGGACGGTGCCAGTGCTCGCTGGTGCCTACGAGCAGTTCTATGCGCAAGTCGTGGAATGTCTCCGCGACGGTGCACGTTCGCCCGTGGACCCGCACGATGCGCTGGAGGGGTTGACCATCATCGATTCGGCACTCGACATGCTGCGTCGCGCGGTATGAACGAGATCTCCATCTCCCTCGGTGTCGCGTTCATCGGCGGGCTGCTCTCGTTTCTCTCGCCGTGCGTGCTGCCCATCGTCCCGAGCTACGTCACCTTCATCACGGGGATGACGCTCGACGAGCTCACCGCAGGCGACGCGTCATCGGCGCGTGCAAAAGCGGCGCTGCACGCACTGCTCTTCGTGCTCGGCTTCACGCTCGTCTTCGTGGCGCTCGGTGCGACGGCTACGGCGTTCGGTGTACTTCTCCAGCGCGTGCTTCCACTGCTGCAACGAATCGGCGGCGTGGTCATCACGCTGTTTGGCCTCTATCTGATGGGAGCGCTGAGGCTTCCGTGGCTCATGGCAGAGCGGCGCGTGCACCTCGCCTCGAAGCCGGCCGGGTTGGCGGGCTCGGTGCTCGTGGGCATCGCATTCGGCGCGGGATGGACGCCGTGCGTCGGTCCGGTGCTCGCGTCCATCCTGCTCTACGCCGGTGCCACGACGACGATGGCGCGCGGCATGCTCCTGCTGGCCGCCTACGCCCTTGGATTGGGCATTCCGTTCTTCATCGCCGCGGTCGGTCTCAACTGGTATCTCGCCGGCGCCCGCCGGCTCACGCGCTGGCTGCGCCCGGTGGAGCTGGTCGCCGGCTCACTGCTCGTCGCCATCGGCGTGCTGCTCTTCACCGGCCGCTTCACCGCGCTTTCCGCCTGGCTCGCGGGGTTCGGCCAGCTCTTCACCGTGGGATCCTGATGTCGTCTGCTTGCTGGCGTCGCCGAATCATCATGTACACGCTGGGCGCCGCTACGATCGCGCTCCTTGCCTGCTCGGTCGAGAACGCGCCCCGTTCCGCTGGCAAGGTGAATTCTCCCGCCGTGCCGTCCGTGATCGCATCGGTGCCGACGAGCCGCGATAGTGCGCGTGCCGAGCCGAGTGGACCCGATCAAGGAGCGGATTCGACGAGCACGCGCACGAAGCGGGCGGCACCGGGGGTGACAGCCGCAATCCGCGCCCCAGCGCACACCGCGCCGGCGTCACTGCCGGCCGCGCCACGCCATGTCGCGATCGCGGGGGTGGACCTCACCGGCATCGGTTACGATCGCGGAAGCATCACCGCTCCAGTCGTTGTCATCGACCTGAGCGACTTCGCCTGCCCGTACTGCGGCGAGTTCTCGCGCGAGACGTATCCTGCCATCGAGCGTGACTACGTGCAGACGGGCAAGGTGTTCTTCAAGTATGTGCCATTCGTCGTGGGCAGCTTCGTGCACTCGCGCGAGGCGACGCGCGCTGTGGAGTGCGCGGCGGACCAGGGCGGATTCTGGCCGATGCTGGCGAAGGTCTACGACGCGCAGCGTGAATGGAAGACGAGCAGCGATCCGTATTCGATCCTCAGCGTCGTCGCGAGCACGGCAGGGCTCGACACGGCGCGCCTCGGCGAGTGCTACGCCTCCAAACGCACCGACGCACGCACCGCGCGCGTCACCGCGCGCACGAACGAGCTCGGTGTGCGCGTGACGCCATCGTTTCTCGTGAACGAGCGTCCTGTCCAGGGCGCGCTGCCGCTCGAGGAGTTCCGGAAGGTGATCGACGCGGCCCTGCTGCTCAGTCGCAGCAAGCGATGAGAGTGGGGAGCGTGCGCCGGCATCTCGTCCTCGTGGGCGGGGGCCACGCGCATCTGGAGGTGCTTCGTCGATTCGCCGAGCGTCCGCTGCCGCACGCGGACGTCACGCTCGTCTCCACGTTCGCGTTCCATCACTATTCATCGCTCGTGCCCGGCTACCTGCAGCGTCGTCACGAGGAGCGCGAGTTCAGCTTCGACCTGCGCGCGATCTGTCGCGCCGTGGGGGCGACGTTCGTGCATGGGAGCGTGGAGTCGATCGAGACGGCGCAGCAGCGAGTGATCGTGCGGGGTGATGCGCGTCGCAGCCTGCACTACGATGAGCTCTCGCTCGACATCGGCTCCGTGCCGGCGGGCGAGGACACGCCGGGTGTACGCGAGTTCGCTGCCACGGTACGCCCGATGACCAACGCAATCTCGCTACGGCATCGGCTCGATGCGCTCATCGATCGTGCGGCGCTCCAGACTGCCGAGACTACCTTCGGTCGCGACGCGCGGAGCTTGCCGGTCGTCGTCGTGGGCGCCGGCGCCGGCGGCGTCGAGATCACGCTCGCCGTGGCGCGCCGGCTGCGCGAGGCCGGACTCCGCGGGCCGGTCACCCTCATCGACCGCGGCGATGCACCATTGGCGGGCTATGCGCCCGGTGTGCGTCGCCGGATCACGAGTCTCCTGGCGCAGCGCGGCGTCGAGCTGCGGCTCGGCCGCACCGTCCGTACGGTGGAGCCGCTCAT
>JAYUTY010000266.1:0-1595 GCA_043754875.1 Gemmatimonadota bacterium | reverse complement strand
TACCAGAATCGCTGCAGCGGGCCGAGCACGTTCGCGACCGTGCGCAGATAGTCACCGGCGGGGAGGATTCCGCGCTCGCCGACGAGGCCATGGATCTGAAAGGCGAACGAGTAGAATGCGGACAGGAAGATCAGCCCCAGCACACGCAGGAAGAGCCAGCGTGGCCAGAGGAAACCCGGCGCGCTGTCGCTCATGTGGGCGGCGAAACCAGGTAGTCGCATGCCGCCAGTGCAGGCAATCGTCGTGCACGTCCGGCTTCGCGCTCGCTGGTCGAGGAATGCGATCTGCACCCGCTGTGCTTGATTTCTTCCGCCTGTTCACTGGAACGATCAGTTCGCCATTCCTCACACCGTCCGAGATCATGAACGACCAGCTCGGCTATTCGACGTCACAGTGCGGCGCGCTCGCGCGGCGAGCCTCGTGACGCCGGTGCGTCGGCCAGCGACGGTGCCGCTCCCCGCGCCCGACCTCGATCCCGAGCGCGATCCGGGCTTCGCAGCCGCGGCCGAGCGGGCCGAGTCGGCCGCGGCAACGATTCCGGCAGAGCTGCTCGGCCGGCCCCTGGTGACGCACGACGGGCACGAGCTGCGCATCGGCACCGCGTCCTGGACGGATCCGACCATGACGAAGGGCGGCGTGTTCTATCCACGCGGCTCATCCAGCGCCGAGGATCGGCTGCGCTATTACGCGAGCCAGCTTCCGGTCGTCGAGGTGGACTCGAGCTACTACTCGCTCCCCGAGCGCGCTACCGCGGCACTCTGGGCCGAGCGTACGCCGGACGACTTCGTCTTCTATGTCAAGGCGCATGCGCTGATGACCGGGCAGCCGACGCAGGTGGCGCGACTGCCCGAAGCGCTGATCGACGAGCTGCCGACGGCCACGGCCGAGAAGGAGAAGATATATGCGAAGGATCTTCCGCTCGAGCTCTACGACGCCGTGTGGGCGCACTTCGTCGACGCGCTGTCGCCGCTGGCAGACGCCGGCAAGCTCGGCGGCATCCTGCTGCAGTATCCTCGCTGGTTCCTGCCCACTCCAGAGAACAAGGATCACCTCGCCGAGTCGGCTGCTCGGCTCGCCGGCATTCCCGCGTCGGTCGAGCTGCGCAATCACTTCTGGTTCTCGTCGAGCGACTCGACGCGGCGGACGCTCGACATGCTGCGCGATCTCGAGCTCACGCACGTCGTCGTGGACGGTCCGCAGGGGCTCGACAGCAGCGTGCCTGCCGTGCCTGTTGTGCCTGTTGTGCCTGTTGTGACGACGCCGACGCACGCGAGCTGCTGGCGGCGTTGAGCGTGCCGGGCTTCGGCTGACGCCGACCTTGCGCCCTACCCGGTCGCACCATGGCCGCGCAGCGCGCGCGCCGATTCCATCGTCCGGCCATGGAAGCCGCAGAGGCTCGCAACCGTGGCCCGAGTCACCGCCGGATCCATCCGGGTGATGAGGTCGAGCGCTTCGGTGAAGCCCACGTCCTGGCTGAGCGCACGATAGGCCTGATCGCGGAGGATGTAGTACTCGCCGAGGATCTGCTCCTCGTCGAATCCCTGGGCGCGGCGGTGCTCGCCGTGGGCAAATGCACTGCGCAGCAGGGCAACGTT
>JAYUTY010000265.1:0-4900 GCA_043754875.1 Gemmatimonadota bacterium | reverse complement strand
CGCGCCCTTCCGGTCCGGAGATTCAGGTCATGAGTTCGTCCATCGATACGCTCGTCAATCGCGAGTACCAGTACGGCTTCGTCACCGACGTCGAGGCGGATACTCTGCCCCCCGGGTTGAGCGAAGATGTCATCCGCCTCATCTCCGCCAAGAAGGAAGAGCCGTCGTGGCTGCTCGACTGGCGCCTCAAGGCCTACAAGCGCTGGCTCGCCATGAAGGAGCCCCATTGGCCCAACGTCACCTACCCGCCGATCGACTACCAGGACCAGTCCTACTACTCGGCCCCCAAGTCGGTCACCAAGCTCCAGTCCCTCGATGAAGTGGACCCCGAGCTGCTCCGCACCTACGCGAAACTCGGCATCCCGCTCCTCGAGCAGAAGATGCTCGCCGGCGTCGCCGTCGACGCGATCTTCGATTCCGTCAGCGTCGGCACCACGATGAAGAAGGAGCTCGGCGAGCTGGGCATCGTCTTCTGCTCCCTCGGCGAGGCGGTCCGCGAGCACCCCGAGCTCGTGCAGAAGTACCTCGGCTCCGTCGTTCCGTACTCGGACAACTTCTTCGCCGCGCTCAACAGCGCCGTCTTCTCCGAAGGCTCATTCGTCTACATCCCCAAGGGCGTTCGCTGCCCGATGGAGCTCTCCACGTACTTCCGCATCAACGCGGAAGGCACCGGGCAGTTCGAACGCACGCTGATCGTCGCCGACGAGGGCTCGTACGTGAGCTACCTCGAGGGCTGCACCGCCCCCAAGCGCTCGACGACGCAGCTGCATGCTGCCGTCGTGGAGCTCGTGGCGCTCAAGGACGCAACGATCAAGTACAGCACGGTGCAGAACTGGTATGCCGGCGACAGCGAGGGCAAGGGCGGCATCTACAACTTCGTCACCAAGCGCGGCAAGTGCGCCGGCGACAACAGCAAGATCTCGTGGACGCAGGTCGAGACAGGCAGCGCGATCACCTGGAAGTACCCCAGCGTCATCCTGCAGGGCGACAATTCGACAGGTGAGTTCTACAGCGTCGCCGTCGTCAACAACCGCCAGCAGGCCGACACGGGCACCAAGATGATCCACATCGGCCGCAACACGAAGTCCAACATCGTCAGCAAGGGAATCTCGGCCGGCCGAGGGCAGAACAGCTACCGCGGCCAGGTGAAGGTGCTCCCCAAGGCGACGAACGCACGCAACTACACGCAGTGCGACTCGATGCTCGTCGGCAATGCCTGCGGCGCCCACACCTTCCCGTACATCGAAGTCGGCAACAACAGCGCGACGGTTGAGCACGAGGCCTCGACGAGCAAGATCGGCGAGGACCAGATCTTCTACCTCAAGCAGCGCGGGCTCAGCGCCGAGCAGGCGGTGAGCATGATCGTCAGCGGCTTCTGCAAGGAAGTGTTCAAGGAGCTGCCGATGGAGTTTGCCCTCGAGGCGCAGCAGCTGCTCGGCATCACGCTCGAAGGCTCCGTCGGATAGCAGCAGTTCGAAGTAGCAGTTCGAAGTAGCAGTTCTTAGCAGCGGTTCGTCGCAGCGTCATTCTCCTCCAATCAATTCGGTACTCCGCTCCACATGCTAGAGATCACAGGGCTCCGCGCGACCGTCGGCGACAAGGAAATCCTCAAGGGCATCGACCTCACCGTGCTCGCCGGTGAAGTGCACGCCGTCATGGGCCCCAATGGCTCCGGCAAGAGCACACTCGCCCAGGTCCTTGCCGGTCACCCCGCGTACACGGTCACCGGCGGCACCGTGACCTACGACGGACAGAACCTGCTCGAGATGGATCCCGAGATCCGCGCGCAGGCCGGCATCTTCCTCGCCTTCCAGTATCCTGTCGAGATTCCCGGCGTCAGCAATGCGTACTTCATGCGCGCCGCGTTCAACGAGGTGCGGAAGGCGCGCGGTGAGGAGGAGATGGACCCGATGAGCTTCGCCGACCTCATGGATGAGCGGATGAAGCTCGTCGAGATGGACGGCTCCATGCTCACCCGCTCGGTCAACATGGGCTTCTCGGGCGGCGAGAAGAAGCGCAACGAGATCCTCCAGATGGCCGTCCTCGAGCCGCGCCTCGCGATCCTCGACGAGACCGACTCCGGTCTCGACATCGACGCGCTCCGCATCGTCGCCAACGGCGTCAACTCGCTCAGGAAGCCGACGAACGCCACGATCGTCGTCACGCACTATCAGCGCCTGCTCAACTACATCGTTCCCGACTACGTGCACGTGCTTGCCGGCGGCCGCATCATCCGCTCGGGTGGCAAGGAGCTGGCACTCGAGCTCGAAGCCAGGGGCTATGACTGGCTGATCGACGCACCGCTCGGGGCTCCGCTCTCAGGGGCAGTCGCGTGATCGAGTCGTACCTCCGGAACTTCGAGGCGTTCTCCCGCAACGGCGGCGCGGCGGCTCCCGATTGGGCGCGCTCGCTCCGCCTCGCGGCCATCACCCGCTTCGAGACGCTCGGCTTTCCCACGACGCGCAACGAGGACTGGCACTTCACCTCCGTGTCGCCGATCAGCGAGTCGGAGTTCACGCCGCTCACCAGCCCCACGGGCAAGCTCACCGACGCTGATGTCGCGCCGTTCGCCTTCAACGCGAGCTGGACGACGCTCGTGTTCGTGAATGGTCGCTACGACGCCGCGCGCTCGCGCGAGGGCGCGCTCCCCGACGGCGTCCGCGTCCTGCCGCTCGCGCAGGCCTACGACGAGCTGCCGATCCTGCTCGAACAGCACCTCGGAAAGATCGCGTCGTACGACGTGCACAGCTTCACCGCGCTCAACACGGCCTTCATCAACGATGGCGCCGTGGTCCACGTGCCCGCCGACGTCGAGCTCGCGAGCCCCATCCACCTGCTCTTCCTCAGCGATGACGCGGCCGCCCGCGGCACCGCGCAGCCGCGCAACCTGATCGTGCTCGGCCACCACGCGAAGGCGACGGTGATCGAGAGCTACGCCGGCCTCAGCGACGCCGTGTACTTCACCAACGCCGTCACCGAAGCGGTCATCGCCGACGGGGCGACGCTCACGCATCTCAAGCTGCAGCGCGAGTCCAGCCGCGCGTTTCACGTCGGCACCTTCGATGCCCGACAGGCGCGCGACAGCCATCTCTTCTCGTTCAGCTTCGCCACGGGCGCGGCCCTCTCGCGCACGAACATCTATACCGAGCTGCGCGGCGAGGGTTGCGGCGCCATTCTCAACGGACTGTATCTCGGTGACGACAAGCAGCACATCGATCACCAGACGCGCATCGAGCACGTGGAGCCCAACTGCTACAGCCGCGAGCTGTACAAGGGCATCCTGGACGGCGCGTCGCACGGCGTCTTCAATGGCAAGGTCTACGTTCATCCGGAAGCGCAGAAGACGGACGGCAAGCAGACGAACAACACCCTGCTCCTGAGCGAGCGCGCCCAGATCGACACCAAGCCGCAGCTCGAGATCTTCGCCGACGACGTCAAGTGCACGCACGGCGCCACCGTCGGCCGCCTGGACGAGACGTCGCTCTTCTACATGCGGAGCCGCGGCGTCAACGCGCGCACCGCGCGCGAGCTGCTCACGTACGCCTTCGCCGCCGACGTCCTCGAGACGATCGAGCTGGAAGAGGTGCGCCTCGGCCTCGAAGCGGCGACGCTCCGCCGCTACACCGACGTCGTCAGCCAGTAGCCGCGCCATGTCGGACCTCCAGGAGCTCTACCAGTCGATCATCCTCGACCACAACCGGCGCCCCAAGAACTACGGGGCGCTGGATGGAGCCACCTGCCGCGCCGAGGGTCGTAACCCGCTCTGCGGCGATGAGGTGAACGTCGAGCTGCGTGTTGATGACGACACCGTCGCCGACGTCCGTTTCACCGCCTCGGGCTGCGCCGTCTCTCGCGCGTCCGCGTCGATCATGACGCAGGCGGTCAAGGGAAAGTCGCGCGCCGAGGTGGATCGCCTCTTCACGCAGTTCCACGAGCTCGTCACGGGCAGGTTCAAGCCGGACGAGCGCGAGTCGCGCTCGATGGGCGAGATGGCCGCCTTCTCCGGCGTCGCTCGCTTTCCCATCCGCGTGAAGTGCGCGAGCATGCCGTGGCACACGCTGCAGCAGGCGCTCCGCGAGGGCGACGCGAAGTCCGGCTCATGACGCTCGGCGAGGACGTCGCCGCGGCCGAAGCGCTCGGCGAAGGCGAGCTCCTCGGTGTCACGCTCGCCGACGGCACCCCGGTTTGTCTCCTGCGGCTCGAGGGCGCCGTCAGTGCGCTGGGCAACGTCTGTACGCATGCCGAGTTCGCGATGTCGGACGGCGTGCTGCACCACGACGGCACGCTCGAGTGCATCTGGCACGGCGCGCGCTTCGACTGCCGCACTGGCGCCGCGGTGCGCCATCCCGCCAGCGAGCCACTCCCAGTCTACACGGTGCACGAAGCCATCGGCCGCATCTTCGTCCAACCGCGCTCCGTCCCATCCAACGAGATCACGCCGTGAGCAATCCACGCCGGGCCGACTTCCCGCTCCTCGCCGCGAACCCCGGGCTGCACTACCTGGACAGCGCAGCCACGTCGCAGAAGCCTCGCGTCGTTCTCGACGCGATGCGCGACTACTACGAGCGCGACAACGCGAACCCGCATCGCGGCGCCTACGACCTCTCGGCGCGTGCCACGGAGCGCTATCATGCCGCCCGGGAACGCGTCGCCCGCTTCCTCGGCGTCGCTGACGCGGACTGCCTCATCTTCACGCGAGGCACCACCGAAGCCATCAACCTCGTTGCGACCGCTTGGGGACCGGCGAACGTGCAGGCGGGCGACGAGATCGTCGTCACCGCCCTCGAGCACCACGCCAACTTCGTCCCGTGGCAGCAGCTCGCGCTCGCGCGAGGTGCGCGGCTGGTCGTCTGCCCGCTCACCAGCGAGCAGCGCGTGGACCTGGACGCGTTGCGCGCGC
>JAYUTY010000264.1:0-4915 GCA_043754875.1 Gemmatimonadota bacterium | reverse complement strand
TGACGCCGGACGTCTGGCGCGACGAGCGAGGATCCTTTCGCGAGATCTGGCATGAGGAGCGCTACGCGGCGGCGGGCCTCCCGGGCCGCATGGTGCAGGACAACGTCTCGCGCTCGGCGGCGGGAGTCCTGCGCGGCCTCCACTTCCAGTGGCCGCGCCCGCAGGGAAAGCTCGTGACCGTTCTCGAGGGGATCATCCTCGACGTCGTCGTCGACCTTCGCCGAGGATCGAACACGTTCGGGCAGGCGGAGTCGTTCGAGCTGTCCGCGGCGAGCGCACGACAGCTCTGGGTGCCAGAAGGCTTCGCCCACGGCTTCTACGTGATCGAGGAGGCGGTCGTGCACTACAAGTGCACCGACTTCTACGTGCCGAAGCACGAGCGCACCCTCTTCTGGCGCGACGTGAGCACCCAGGTCGAGTGGCCGCACGCCGACCCCATCGTTTCTCCAAAGGACTCAGCGGCGCCGCGACTCGCCGACTTCGAGGACGATGAGCTGCCGCTCATCGGGGATCCGGTGTGAGTGACTCGGCGCTCAGCGGCCCGATCCTTCTGGTCGGCGCCGGCGGGCAGCTCGGGCAGGCGCTCAGCGTGGAACTGGCCGCGCTCGGCCCAGTCGTCGCCTGGAGCCGCCGCGAGCTCGACCTCGAACGGTGCGACGACATTGGTGCGCAGATCAGAGCGCTGCATCCGGCGCTCGTGGTGAATGCTGCGGCGTACACTGCCGTCGATGCCGCGGAGGGAGACGCCGAACGATGCTGGCGTGTGAATGTGCGCGCGCCTCTCGAGCTGGCGGGCGCGGCTGCCGACTGCGGGGCGCCCCTTGTGCACTTCTCCACGAACTACGTCTTCGACGGTACGCTGGACCGTCCCTACCGCGAGGATGATCCGACGTCGCCCGTGAGCGTGTACGGCAGCACCAAGGCCGAGGGAGAGGCGCGCGTTGCCGAGGCGAATGCGACTCATGCGATCATTCGCACGAGCGCACTGTATTCCGCGACCGGGAACAACTTCGTCCGACGGATTCGCGCCCTCGCCCGCGAGCGCGACGAGCTTCAGGTGGTTGGCGATCAGTATGTCTCGCTGACCCCGGTCGATGTCGTCGCTTCCGGAGCGGTGCAGGTCGCGCGCGCGCTGAGCGGTCCGTTCAGCAGAGCGGCCGCTGGGATCTACCATCTCACCACGCAGGGATCTGCGTCGTGGTACGAGATCGCCAAACGCGTTATGCTCCTGCCGGACGATCGTCCCGGTCAGCGGATGGCCACGCTGCACGAAGTGACGACGGAGGAGTTCCCAACGCCGGCGCGCCGACCGCGGAATGGGGTCCTCGACACCGGGCGGTTCACTTCCGTCACCGGCATCGAGGCGCCGATGTGGGAGGACGCGCTCGACCGTTTTCTGCGCGACGCCGCGCTGCCCTAGCGTGACGCGCGCCCCCGCGCCAGCTAGCCATCTAAAGCTGACGCTGGCTCGAACGGTGCACCGGTGTTTGATTGTTCTGACGCTCGACCGCCTCGAAGTGCCGTACTGTCACCAGAACCCGACGACGTGACCCCGACATCCCGCCCAGCCAGGCGAGTTCGCCCGACCGAGCAGGTGCCATCAGTAGCGAACGCGATATCGACAGCTTCGACTGTCGAGTGGATCCCGACGCACGGGGCGCGTGTCTACCTTCCCGCTCGCGGAACGGCTACCCAGCCGGTTCGGCGTTCCACAAAGCGCGCCGTCGATATCGTGGTGGCCAGCGCGCTCCTCGTGCTGACGTCACCGCTCTTCATGCTGATCGCGCTGGCTGTCAAGCTGGACTCCAAGGGTCCGGTCCTCTTCGCGCATCGGCGACTCGGCCTCAACGGCCGCTTCTTCGACTGTCTCAAGTTCCGGTCGATGAGCATCGACGCGGAGCGTCTGCTCCGCGACGACGAGACGCTGCAGGACTGGTACGTCCGGAATCATTTCAAGATTCCCACGCACTTGGACCGTCGCGTCACGCGCCTCGGCCGCTTCCTGCGGCTCACGAGCCTCGACGAGCTGCCGCAGCTCTGGAACGTGATCCGTGGCGACATGGCGCTGGTCGGTCCGCGTCCCATCGTCGAGTCGGAGGGCCGCCATTACGGGGAGCGACTTCCCGAGCTCCTGTCGATTCGCCCCGGCCTCTCGGGTGCATGGGCCGTGCAGGGACGGAGCCGCGTCGGATATCCGCAGCGCGTCGAGATCGAGCTCGAGTACGTTCGCGAGTGGACGCTCTGGCAGGATGCCTGGATCCTCCTCAAGACCTCATGGGTCGTGCTGACGCAGCGCGGCTCGATGTGACTTCGGGTGGGGGCGGAGAGACGGATCTCTCCGCGTTGCGAGTACTGATCGTCCATGATTGGCTGGTCACCTGGGCAGGATCGGAGCGCTGCCTCGAGCAGCTCCTGCAGATCTTCCCGCAAGCCGATGTCCTGGTCGGCGTGATCTCGTCCCGGATGCGCGACTTCAACGCCGTCTCGCGGCGGGCACGGGAGAGCTGGCTCGGGCGCGTTCCCGGTGCGCGGTCGCACCATCGCTGGTTTCTTCCGCTCTTCCCGCTGGCCTTCGCCACCGTGGATACGCGCGGCTACGACCTCGTGATCAGCAGCTCCCACGCGTTCGCGAAGTGCGTGCGCGTGCACGGCGCGACCAGGCATCTCTGCTACTGCTACTCTCCGCCACGCTACCTGTGGGATCTGTTCGAGGCGCATAGCCAGGGGGAGGGCATCGGGTCGCTCGGACTGCGGATCTTCGCGCCCCTTCTCAGGTGGGTCGATCGCCGCGCCGCGCGCCGCGTCCATCGCTTCGTCGCCATCTCGCGCTACATCGCGGATCGCATACGCCGGTGCTATGGCGTCGAGGCCGTGGTCGTCTATCCGCCCGTTGCGGAGAAGCCGCTGTCGAGCGGCGCGCGCCCGGCACGCGAGCGACAGCTGCTGTCGCTCGGGCGGCTCGTTCCGTACAAGCGGGTGGATCTGGCCATCGAGGCGGCCAATGTGCTCGGCGAGCGGCTGGTCGTCGCCGGCGATGGACCGGAACGCCGCCATCTCGAATCCGTGGCGGGTCCCACGATCACCTTTCTCGGCGAGGTGAGCGAGAGCGAGGCCGGAGAGCTCATGGAGCGGTCGTCGGTCATGGTGTTCTGCGCCGAGGAGGACTTCGGCATCGCTCCCGTGGAGGCCAACGCGCATGGGCTGCCCGTCGTGGCGTTCGGCCGAGGCGGGGTGCTCGAGACGCTCGTCGAAAACGAGACGGGGATCTTCTTCGACGAGCCCACGGTGCAGTCCCTCTCGGCCGCGCTCCAGCGCGCTGCCGAGCATCACTTTTCCGACGAGGCGGTGCGGGCGAACGCCCGGCGCTTCTCGGTGACTCGGTTCCGGCAGGAAGTCGAGCGCGAGGCGCGAACGCTCCTCGCCCAAGCGTGAGAGCTCGAGCCCGCTTGCCGGACGCCTGCACGCGACCTTCATTCTTTGCAGGGTCTTCAGTGCGTCGTCGGCGTGTTTGATACAGCCGGTTCGTGCCGTGCCTTCGGGCACGCTCCTGTCACCGATCCATGTTCACGAATGCCCCATCTCGCATCCCTCGCATCCATCGATGACAAGCTCACGGTCGAGTCACGCGCTGGTCGCGCGCGTCTCGACTTCTGGATGGCAATCTCCTGGGATGAGGACGAAGTCGGCGGCTGGGTGGAGCGGTTCGCCGCGACCGCCGCGAGGCCGCGCGCGCAGCGACGTGGGATGGGCACGTTGGAATTCGTGCGGCTCTCGCCGGGCAGGGGCTGGGTGGTTGCCCGCGCCGTGGATCGCCGACATGTCTCACCCGAGGAGGTCGAGCGTCTGGCGCACGAGGTGGTGAACGAGGTGAACCGCCAGCTCTCGGCAGTCGCGGACCCCGCCGTCGTGCCGTTGGCGTTGTCATCTCGCCGGCGCGGGCGCTGGTTTATCCGCGCCGTGGCAGCGTTTCTCGCGATCGTCGTCGGAAACGTCCCGCGGCACCATACGGGGGTGTAGTTTACGCGCGAGGGACGGATCGACGACGACGTCGATCCGCCTCGCCGTGATTCGTCGCGACGGTTCGCTTGTACCGGCCTGCGGCAGAGCCTAATTTCAGTCACGGCGTCGCCGCTAATGCCATGTGTTGCACGCGGTTGCGGTGGGATGTCTCCGCTCTTGCCGCCGCACGCGCCGCTCCTCTCTGCCGCCTTGCATGTCTATCTCTCTGGTCGGACCGTACGCCCGGGCCGTTGCCGTCGCGATCGTGTCGACCCACTTCCGACGGGATCTTGACTGAGTCGGAGACGGGACGAGACTCGATTGCCGCGCCGCGGCGGTTCCGAGCTCGCGACGTTCGGAATCGAGCGTTCTTCGTCCTCGACCTCCTCCTCCTGCCAGCGTCGGCCGTCCTGGCGTTCGTCGCGCGGTACGAGGGAATCGGCTGGGACGATTCGACCCGCGCGCTCCTCTGGGCCTACCTGCTGGTCAGCACGCCGATCAAGGTCGTGACGCTCTTCCGCCTCGGCATGTATCGCCGCCTGTGGCGCTATGCGAGCGTGAGCGACCTGGAGGTGATGATGCTGGCGGTGGCCGCGTGTGCGGTCGTCAGCAGCGCCGTGGGCTTTCTCATCCTGCCCGGGCTGCATCTGGCGCCGGGCCGCGTGTCGGTGTCGATCGTGCTGCTCGACATCTGCTTCAACGGCGCGATCCTCGTCGCCCCTCGGCTGCTGATGCGCATCGCGCTCCGTCGCGAGCGCCGGCTTCCGTTCGAGAACGCGCGCCGAGTGATCGTGATCGGTGCCGGCACCTCGGGCGGGATGATCGTTCGGGAGCTGACGGACAATCCGCAGCTCGGAATGCTTCCCGTCGCCATCCTGGACGACGATCCGGCGAAGCGTGGGCAGCGCCTGCACAA
>JAYUTY010000263.1:0-4935 GCA_043754875.1 Gemmatimonadota bacterium | reverse complement strand
TTCCGGACGTGAAGGCGATGATCGCCGTATCGTCAGCCGCGGTGTCACACGCGTGGAACGACGGCGGCCTGTCGCGCATCATCGCATCCAACGAGTCGGGCGCCTCGCTGCCGAAGTGCACCACGCGTGCGCCCACTCGCGCGGCACCGTCGCGACGCGTGCGGAACGCCGACTCGCAGTCCACTGCATCGCGCGCATCCGTCAGGGCGAGCGTGATCTCCGCCGTGTCGGCCACGTACTGGAGCTCTCGCTCGCGCAGCAGTGCCATCGTGCACACCACGACTCCGCCGGCCTTGAGCACGGCGAACCAGCACGCAGCGAGCATGGGCGTGTTCGCGCCACGGAGCAGCACGCGGTTGCCGGGCACGAGCCCGAGATCGTCCACGAGCACGTGGGCAATGCGATCGGCCTTTTCGCAGAGCTCTGCATAACTCCATTGACCCGTCGGCCAGCGGATTGCCGGCCGCTCGCCGAATCCGCGCGCGATGCCGCCGTCGAGCAGCTTGGCCGCACAGTTGACGCGCGGCGGATAGGCAAGCTCTGGAATGCCGCTCCAGTCGCGGACGGGCCAGAGCTCGGGAGGCGGCAGCCGGTCGGCGCAGAAGGTATCGAGATGCCCAGTTCGCACGAACGGCTCAGACATCACGCGCCTCCCGCTTGGCGTACGCGCCCAGCAACTGCCCGGCGATCACGAGCTGCTGCACTTCGGAGGTGCCCTCGTAGATCCGCAGCGCCCGGATCTCTCGGTACAGCCGCTCGACCGGGTGGTCGGACTCCACGCCGCGTCCACCGAGCAGCTGCACCGCGTCGTCGATCACACGCTGCGCTGCCTCGGTCGCAAACCGCTTCGCCATCGCCGCCTCGCGCGTGATGCGCTCGGCGCCACTGTCGCGCGTCCACGCGGCGCGATAAACGAGGAGCGCGCTGGCGTCGATCGCGGTCGCCATGCTCGCGAGCTTGTCCTGGGTAAGCTGGAAGTCCTGGAGGAGCTGCCCGAACATCCGTCGGGTGGTCACGTGCGCCAGCGTTTCGTCGAGCGCGCGGCGAGCCATGCCCAGTGCGGCGGCGGCCACCGTGGTGCGGAAGACATCGAGCGTGCCGAGCGCGACGCGCAGGCCCTTCCCGGCCTCGCCAACGAGGCGATCTGCCGGAACGCGGCAGCTGGTGAAGGAGAGCGTCGCCAGCGGATGCGGAGCGATCGTCGCGATGCGCCGTGCCACCGTGAAGCCCTCGTCACCCGGCTCCACGACGAGCGCGACAAATTCGCGCTCGGCGTCCGCGACGCGGCAGAAGACGACGTAGAAGTCCGCGATCCCGCCATTGGAGATCCACGTCTTCTCGCCGTCGATGATCCACCTGTCGCCGTCGCGTTCGGCGGTCGTGCGCATCGCCGCGACGTCGGAGCCCGCATGCTCCTCGGAGATCGCGAAGGCGGCAATCGCCTCGCCTCTGGCGACCCGAGGGAGATAGCGCTTCCTCAGCGCCGGCGAACCGAACAGCGAGATCGGGCCGGCACCGAGCCCCTGCATCGCGAAGGCGAAGTCGGCGAGGCCCGAGACGCGAGCGAGGGTCTCACGGGCGATGCAGAGCGTCCGCACGTCGAGCCGCTCACTCGCGCCGCCCACATCGCCCGGTACCACGTGGCGGAGCCAGCCGGCCGCGCCGAGCTGCGCGACCAATGTGCGGCATGCCGCGTCGGCATCGATGTGCGACGACTGATCCACCTCTCGCTCAGCCCACTGCTGGAGTGCTGGTGCCAGCGTTCGATGCGACTCCTCGAAGAAGGGCCAGGCAAGCGTCTCACGGTCCATGCTAGTTGCCCTCGAAGCGGGGAAGCTGCTTGCCGACGAAGGCGTGATACGCGCGCTCGAAGTCCTCGCCGCGCATGCACTCAGCCTGGCGCGCTGCCTCGAGATCGATCGCCGAGTCGATGTCCATCGCCCATTCGTCATGCAGGCATCGCTTGGTCATCGCATGCGCCGAGGTAGGTCCGTGCGCGAGCTCGTGGGCCAGTGCCGTCGCATCGGCGAGCAGCGTTACCGGATCGCTCAGCCGGTTGAAGAAGCCCCACCGCTCCCCTTCATCGCCCAGCATGGTGCGGCCAAGGAGCAGCAGCTCGCTCGCGCGGCCGTGCCCGATCAGCCGCGGCAGTAGCGCGCAGGCTCCCATATCGGCCCCGGAGAGCCCGACGCGCATGAACAGGAATGCGACCCGGCAGCGGGTCGTCCCGACCCGCAGGTCACTCGCCATGGCGAGGATCGCCCCCGCGCCGGCGCACGTGCCATCCACCGCAGCGATGATCGGCTGCGGGCAATGGCGCATCGACTTCACGAGATCGCCCGTCATCTGCGTGAATCGTCGCAGCCCGTCATGGTCGTGAACCTGCTTCATGCGCACCAGCGGCCCGATGATCTCGTGCACGTCCCCGCCGCTGGAGAAGTTCTCGCCGGCGCCCGTGAGGACGACGGCCTTGACGTCGTCCATGTCGCCAAGCGCGTTGAACGTGTCCGTGAGCTCGCGGTAGGAGTCGAACGTCAGCGGATTCCTCCGCTCGGGGCGATCGAGCGTGATGGTCGCCACGCGATCGGCGACCTGCCATCCGAAGTGGCGGGGCGCGATGCCGGAGCCTGATGAGACGGCCATCATGCCGACGCTGCTGCGAGCGAGCGCTGAACGGACGCGCGCAACTGCCCGAGCAGGGCCGAGAGCTGCTCGCGATCCACGGGCGGAATCTCCTGGAACAGCTCATCGATCCACCGTTCGTGTGCCGGTGTCATCGCGTGGAGCGCTCGTCTGCCGGCCACCGTGAGGCGCACGATCTGCGTGCGCCGATCGGACGCGAGCGCGGCTCGGCTCACGAGCCCTTCGGTCACGAGCCGCTCCACGAGCCCGGTGAGGTTGCCGTTCGTCACCATGAGCCGGCGCGAGAGCTCGCTCATGGTGAGGCCATGGACATCGTCACGTGCCGCCGCGTCGAGCTGCGCGAGAAGATCGAAGCGTGGCAGCGTGATGCCGAAGTCCGCACGGAGACGGCGGCGCACCTCGCCCTCGACGAGGTGCGCGCACGAGAGCAGGCGCAGCCACGTGCGGAGTGCGTCGTGCCGAGGCGCCTCGGCCGTGATGGTGCGGGGGCGCGGCATCAGATCTCGCCTCCCGCGACCGGCAGCGCGATGCCGGTGACGGCGCCAGAGCTCGGCGAGCAGAGCCACGCCACCGCCGCCGCAACTTCATCAGGGCTCGTCAACGTGCCACGCGGAATGATGCGAACAATCATTGCACGCGCCTCGTTCGGCGTCACGCCGCGCAGCTCGGTCAGATTCTCCACCGCCTGCGCAGTCATGTCCGTATCCGTGTAGCCGGGACAGACGGCATTCACGGTCACTCCGTGACGCGCCGTCTCGAGCGCGAGGGCGCGCGTATATCCGATCACCCCGTGCTTGGCGGCGCAGTAGGCGGTCATCGACTTGTAGCCGCGCAGCCCTGCCGTGGAGGCGACGTTCACGATGCGGCCGTCACCAGAGGCGAGCATGGCGGGCAGCACCTGCGCCGAACAGCTGAACGTCGCCGTGAGGTTGACGGCGATCATCCGGTCCCAGAGCACCCGCGTCGTCGCGGGCGCGAGCACACTCTCGGCGGCACCGGCGTTGTTGACGAGGATCTGCACCGCACCCACCTGCTCCACCGCCTGCGCGAAGGCGCGCTCGACTGCCTCGTCATCCGTCACGTCGCACACGATCGCCTCGGCACGAACACCGTCGGCCTGGAGCGCGGCAATGCGCGCATTGAGCGCGTGCTCGTCGCGGGCAAGGAGCGTGAGGCGGGCACCGCGGCTCCCGAGGGCGCGGGCGATCGCCGCACCGATGCCTCGACTGGCGCCGGTGATCACGGCGTGCTTGCCGTCGAGATCGTGGTCGAGTGCGCTCATCGTCTTCCTCCATTGATACCGGTGGTGAGCGACGCCGCGGCGTCGCGGGCGCGCTCCGTTTCACGCACGAGCTGCACTCGGCCGAGGTGATACTGCCGCGGCCACGCCGCGCCGGTGTAGCCAAGCGCCGCGGCGGCGTGCAGCGTCCAGTGCGGATCGGCGAGATGCGGCCGGCCCAGGGCGACGAGGTCAGCGCGCCCGGCGGCGATGATGACGTTGACCTGATCCGGCTCGGTCACGTTTCCCACCGCGATCGTGGGCACTCGCGCCTCGTTGCGGATCCGGTCGCTGTACGGCGTCTGAAATAGGCGCCCGAACACCGGCTTCGCATCGATCGTGGTCTGCCCTGTGGAGACGTGGATGATGTCCGCGCCGGCGGCCACGAATGCGCGCCCGATCGCGACGGCGTCATCGTCGGTCAGCCCGTCGTCGGTCCAGTCTGTCGCCGAGATGCGCACCGACATCGGCCGCTCCGCAGGCCATGCATCGCGCATCGCGGCGAAGAGCTCGAGCGGGTAGCGCAGCCGATTGGCGAGACAGCCACCGTACTCGTCGGTGCGCCGGTTGCTCACCGGAGTGAGAAAGCTGGAGAGCAGGTAGCCGTGCGCCGCATGCAGCTCGAGCATGTCGAAGCCGGCCGCGATGCCCAGTTGCGTGGCCCGCACGAACTGCCCGCGCACTACATCCATCTCGGCGCGCGTCATCTCGCGGGGGGCAGGCAGAGATGGCGCGTACGGCAGCGCGGACGGCGCCACCGTCTCCCACGTCTCCCCTTCATCGAGTGGGCGGTCGGCTCCTTCCCAAGGCAGTCGAGTTGCTCCCTTGCGCCCCGAGTGGCCAAGCTGAAGGCAGAGACGAGCTCCACTCCACTCGTGCACGAAGTGCGCGACGCGACGCCACTGCACCATCTGCTCGGTCGTGTACATCCCGGTGCAGCCGAGCGTGATGCGCGCCTCGGGCGAGACGCACACCATCTCCGTCATGATCAGCGCCGCGCCACCGAGCGCACG
>JAYUTY010000262.1:0-1609 GCA_043754875.1 Gemmatimonadota bacterium | reverse complement strand
TGCTTCCTCACGCTCTCGCCAGCGAATGCACCGACTTCGTCCGCCCGCTCCAGTGCTCGAGATCGCACGCCGGCTGGAAGCAGCGGGCTTCGAGGCGTGGTGCGTGGGTGGCGCGGTGCGGGACACGCTACTCGGTCAGCCCGCGCTCGACTGGGATCTCGCGACGCCCGCGACTCCGGAGCAGGTGATCGAGCTGTTCGGCCGACGTCGCACAGTGCCGATCGGGATCGAATTCGGCACCGTGGCCGTTCTCGACGATGAACGCGTCCCGCATGAGATCACCACCTTCCGGCGCGACGTTGACACCGACGGGCGGCACGCCGTCGTGGAGTTCGGCGCGAGCCTGGACGACGACCTCGCGCGGCGTGACTTCACGATCAATGCGATCGCCTACCGCCCGGCAACGGAGGAGGTACGCGACGTCTTCGGGGGGCAGGAGGATCTCCGGCGGGGCGTGTTGCGCGCTGTCGGCGATCCAACGACGCGGATGCGCGAGGATCGGCTCCGGGCGCTGCGCGGCATCCGCTTCGCCGCCCGATACGAGTTCACGATCGAGCCCGCCACGCTGGCGGCGATCGTGGAGTCCGCACGGCATCTGACGCGATTGAGCGCGGAGCGGGTGCAGCAGGAGCTCGTGAAGACGATGGAGCAGGTGGCGCGGCCGGGTGCCGCGCTCGGGCAGTGGCAAGAGACAGGGGCGCTCGCGGCGCTGGTGCCCACGCTGGCAGGGATTTCCTCAGTGGCGCTTCGCACGCTGGATTGCCTGCCGCGGGCGGGTGAGGGTGGCCGCATGACGCCGCAGCGCACGAGCAACCGCGTCGCGGCGCTCTTCCTCGACGTGCCGCCGCGCGTGGCGCGGGAGGCGCTCACGTCGCTCCGCTTCTCGAAGCACGAGATCAACTGGACGACGGCGCTCGGGGAGCGTTGGCGCGCGCTGGGCGACGTCATGGCGCGCGCGCTCCTCGTGGGGAGCCCGGCACCGCTCGAAGTTCGGCGCTGGCTCGCCGCCCTGGGGCGCACACATTCCGGAGCCTTTCTCCGCGTGGCGATGGCGCGCTGGGAGGCGATGCGCGCCGAGGGCGCCGCGGCGCCGGATGCGCCCGCGGTGCGCGCCCTCCACAGGCGGATGACGGCCTCCCGACTGCGGCACCCGATCGAGCTCGCCGATCTCGCGGTCGGGGGCGGCGAGCTGCGGCGGGAGGGCATCGCGGCTGGGCCGATCTATGCTAAGATTCTCGGGGCGATGCTGGACCTCGTGCTCCAGGATCCCTCGCGCAACACGCCGGAACTGCTTCTCGCCGAGCTGCCACGGCTGCTCGTGGCGTTCGCGGACGAGCCGCGCGCTCCGAAACCCTGACGACGACTCCACGCGCATGCTATTTCGCGGCAAGCAGCCCGAAGCCTCCATCTGGCGTCGATTCCGCCCCAGCACCGACGGCTTCACCTTCGCTGACGAAGATGGCGTCTACACGGCGCACATCGGCGCCAACGCCGAGCGCATCGTCGAGCTGTTCTGGGCGCTCACGGAGCTGCTGAGCCCCGCGGTGGATCTGCACATCGACGACCTGCGCAGTGGCCGGAGCTGGCGTGGCGAGTCGCTGCCGCTGTC
>JAYUTY010000261.1:0-4950 GCA_043754875.1 Gemmatimonadota bacterium | reverse complement strand
TGCTGGATGACTGATTTTGCGTTAGCCGACTCCACGTCTGCAGCAGGAGGCAGGGCGCCCTCCGCGACCGGGGACCTTTCCCTGTTCGTGTTTGCGAGCGTCCTGATGCGTCGGTGGCGCTTGCTGCTCTCGACGATGCTGCTCTTCGGCGCGCTTGCCGCGGCCTTCGCGCTCCATCGCGCACCCGCCTACGTGGCGTCGGCCGCGTTCATCCCTCAGGGCTCCGACAATGCGCGCGGCGGGCTCGCTGGACTGGCCGGCCAACTGGGCGTCGCACTGCCAACCTCGACGCAGGGGCCGTTCTACGTCGAGCTGTTGTCCTCGCGCGAGTTGCTCGCCCCCATCGTGCGTGACACGTTCACGATCACGCAGCCGGAACGGAGGCACGCGACGCTGATCGACCTGCTCGAGGTGAAGGGCACGACGCCGGACGAGTCCGAGTTGCTCGCAGTCAGGGCGCTGCGGCGCATGATCGACGCCGGTGATTCCAAGACGGGGGTGGTGCGACTCTCCGTCTCGACGCGCTGGCCGGCAGTGTCGCAGCATGTCGCCGAGCAGATGCTGACACGACTCAACGAATTCAATCTCAAGACGCGTCAATCCCAGGCGGGCGAGGAGCGTCGATTCGTCGGGGAACGGTTGGCCATCGCGCGCGTGGCGCTACGCAACGCCGAAGACGTGCTGAAGCGGTTCCTCCAGAGCAATCGACAGTACATGAATTCACCGGAGCTCACGTTCGAGCACGACCGGCTGCAGCGCGAGGCCTCCCTGGACGAGTCACTGGTCTCGACGCTTGCGACCTCGTACGAGGACGCGAGAACTCGCGAGGTGCGGGACATTCCGGTGTTCACGGTCATCGAGCCTCCTCGCGTGCCGTCCACACCCGAGCCATCGTTCTGGTGGCTCTACGCCTTTCTCGGAATGCTCGTCGGTGGCCTGCTCAGCGCCTTCTGGTCGCTCGCGAGTTATGCTGCGGCGCGCCGGCGACTTGCCGGCGACCGCGACGCGGCGGAGTTCCTCGACCTGCTTTCGCGAGTGGGGCGGCGGCCGAAGGGCGTCCCGATGGATCGTCCGCGAGCAACGAACGCCCCATGAGGTATCCGAGTTCAAGCGGTCGACGTGCCCGTTGAGTCAGTGGCGGCGAGCGCGCAGGATGCGCACTCATCGCGCCCCGACGTCTCGCGGATTCTCCTGGATCTGTTTCCCCCGAAGGAGCGGTGGCTCTTCGCGTCGGTCCTCGGAACCAGCATCGTCGCAGCCGCCTTTGAGACAGTCGGCGTGGCGTCGATCCTGCCGTTCATGGCGCTGGTGATCGATCCGAGCGCCATGCAGCGCTATCCGTTCCTCAGGACGCTCTCGCACGTGCTGGGGGCGGGCACGCCGTCGCAGGAGATCTTCGCGCTCGGCGTCGTGACCGCCGCCATCGTTGCCCTCGGAAACGCGGCCGCCGCGGTGGGCTTGGTCGTCCAGGAGAAGTTCATCGGGCGAAGCAGCGCGCGCTTTGCGTCCACGCTCTTCTCCGGCTACCTGCGGCAGCCGACTGAATTCCACCTTCGACGTGATGCCGCGTCGCTGTTGAAAGTCATGCTCACCGACGTGCGCATTGTCGTCTTCAACGTTCTCGTGCCGGCATTGCTCGCCGTGTCACGTGGGCTGATGGCGCTATCCGTGGTCATTCTTCTGATCTTCCAGAATCCACGCATCGCCTCAGGCGTCATCGTGGTGCTCGGGGGCGCCTACGTCGCGGTGTTCCAGGGCGTGAGGACGCGTCTCCGTCGCCTCGGAACGGAGTTCAACCGCAGCAACGTCGAAGTGCAACGCGTCGCCCAAGAGGCGCTGGGCGGGGTCAAGGAGCTGAAGGTGCTCGGTCGCGAAGCTCATGTGGAGCAGAGATTCTCGTTGGTTTCCCACAGTGCAGCATTCACCGAGTCAACCGCTCGCACGACCGCGCTACTGCCGCGATTCGTCCTCGAGACGCTTGCCTTCGGCGGAATCCTCGTGGTCACACTCGCGCTGATCGCCACGGCGGGAAGCTCGGCGCAGACTGTGGTCCCGGTGTTGGCGTTGTACGCCTTTGCCGGGTACCGATTGATGCCGGCGCTGCAACAGGTCTTCTCATCCATCGTGACGATTCGCTTCGCCCTGCCCGCGCTGGTGCAGCTGCATGAGGATTTCGTAGTCGTGGCTCCTGGTGCTGCGGCTGCCGGGACGACTGTGCCCGCGCCACGTGATCCGTCGTCGCGTGCGTTCGATCATGCGATCCACGTGCGGGGCGTGAGCTTCACGTATGGCGGCGCGAGTCGACCATCGCTGGAGGGAATCGACCTGACCATCAGACCGCGCGAGAGCATCGGTCTCGTGGGGCGGACTGGCGCGGGCAAGACGACGCTGGCTGAGCTGATCCTGGGGCTGCACTCGCCGAGCAGTGGTACGATCAGCGTGGACCAGGTGGAACTGACGCCGGACAATGTCGCGGAATGGCAGGGTCGGGTTGGGTACGTGCCGCAGAACGTCTTTCTCTCGAACTCGTCGATTCTGGAGAACATCGCGTTCGGCCTTCCCACGTCGCTCATCGACCGACGAGCAGCGATGGAGGCAGCGCGCCTCGCGCAGGCGGATGACTTCATCTCGCATCTGCCAGGAGGTATCGACACCATCGTCGGCGAGCGTGGTGCGAAGCTGAGTGGTGGTCAGCGGCAGCGAATCGGTATCGCTCGCGCTCTGTACGGCAATCCCGAGGTGCTCGTCTTCGACGAGGCCACCAGCGCCCTGGATGGGATGACAGAGGACGCGACCATGCAGGCCATTCGCTCGCTTGCCGGTCATCGAACCATTCTGCTCATCGCCCATCGGATGCGCACCGTCGAAGCGTGCGACCGCATCGTCATGCTGGACCGCGGACGGATCATCGCCGATGCATCGTACGAGGTCCTGTTGAGCAGCTCGTCGGCGTTTCGATCGCTCGTTCAGGGACGAGCGGCCGAAGAGTCGGCGAGCGTGCTCGATCCGGTATCCTGATGGTCGCCGGCTGTTCGCAGGGCGACGCGACGCAGGGTGTCGCGTGAGGCGCGTCGCGCACGTGATCGAGACCATCGGTCCCGGTGGTGCGGAACGGGCGCTGCTGACGTATCTGCAGACGATGGATGAACGTCGCTTCACGCACATCGTCGTCACGCTCCACAGCCCAACGGCACACTTCACCTTCTGGCAGAGCGAATTCGAGCGAGCCGGTGTCGAAGTACATAACCTGGACTATCGCGGCCAGCGAGATGTCGCGAGAGCCGCGCTCGCACTGCGTCGCTGGCTGCACGTGCGCGGGGTGGCGCTCGTGTCGACGCATCTGTATTGGGCAAACATCGTTGGTCGCATCGCTGGGAAGCTGGCCGGCGTGCCCGTGATCAGCACGCTTCACAATCCGGACTACGACGAGGAAGTGCGAAGGAACTGGAGCCGCAGTGCACGTGCAAAGAACGTGGTTGTCCGCGCGCTCGACACGTGGACCGTCCGACGCTGCTGCGCGCGCCTGATTGCTGTCAGTGCGTACGTGCGTGAACGCTCGCTGGAGGTCTACCGCCTACCCGAGACGATGATCGTCGTCATTCACAACCCAATCGCGCCTCGTCGCACTGACGGTTCGTCTCCACTCGAGGCGCGGCAGGCGCTCGCGTCGGAGTTCGGTTTCTCCGACCAGTGTCGTCTGCTCGTCAATGTTGGCCGGATCACGGAGCAGAAGGGGCAGGAGGACGCGGTTCGCGCCCTCGCTGCGCTACAGGCGCGTTCCAACTGCGTGCTCCTCCTCGTGGGCTCGCAGGAGGACGCCGCATACGTGCGATGGGTACGTGAGCTCGCCGACCAGCTCGGTGTCTCGGAGCTGGTGCACTTCGCGGGCGTACGCGCCGACCTCGAGCGCTTTCTCGCGGCGGCCGACGTCTTCGTGTTCCCGACGCGGTATGAAGGGATGGGAATGGCCGTGCCCGAGGCCATGCTTGCGGGCAGGCCCGTGGTGGCGTACGACGTCGGTCCCATCGGTGAGATGGTTCACACCGAGGTCAGCGGTCTGCTCGTGTCACCAGGCGATCAGGCGGGATTCACCGAGGCGATCGGGCGGTTGCTCGACACGCCGGCGCTCGCGCGCAGGCTGGGGGACAATGCGAGCCGGGAGATGAGTGGACGCTACACGCCCCGCTCGCAGGCCGCGGCGCTGGAAGCGCTGTTCGAGGAGACGCTATGCTCGTGAGGACCATCGGCAAGGTCGTGCACTCGCTTCGCACGCGCGGGCCGGCGGAAACGGCGTCGCTCATCGGCGGATATCTGGGGGCATTCCTGCACCCGGAATCGTATTTCATCGACCGGCGTCGCGCGTCGGTCTCTGAACGGCTGAGCGGTGAGCTCAATGGCACCGTGCGTTACGGGCCACTGCAGGGCTTCGAATTGTGGGACGACGCCGGCCGTGGACTCACCGACAAGGCGTCGATCCTGCTTGGCCTGTACGAGCGCGAGGTGCTCGAGGCCGTGACGAAAAGGAAGGGGAGCCGTGACGTCCTCGTGAACATCGGTGCGGCGGACGGCTACTACGGCGTGGGTCTCGTACGCACCGGGTACTTCAGCCGGTCGGTCTGCTACGAGATCTCCCCGTCGTGGCAAGCAGTCATCGAGCGAGTGGCGCGAAAAAACGGAGTCAGTGATCGAGTCAAGATCCTTGGGGCGGCGGATGCGCAGTTCGTCGATCAAATCGTGAACGAGGGGGTCGACCCAGGCCGTTGTGTAGTCCTCTGTGACATCGAGGGGGGAGAGTTCGATATTCTCACCCGCGCCAACCTGCGAGCGCTTCGCCACGCTGTCGTGATCGTCGAGATCCACGACTTCATCGTCGCGAATGGTGCCGCGCGATACGCGCGCCTGAAGGAGCTGGCGTCCGAGTGGTTCTCGATCACCGAGATGCGCACCGGG
>JAYUTY010000260.1:0-4957 GCA_043754875.1 Gemmatimonadota bacterium | reverse complement strand
GTGATCGGCATACGCGCGGAACGCCGGATGACGCCAGCCGAGGTTCGGCGAATCCGGGTCGGGGCGGCGGCGACCGCCGAGGTCCGGGAGCCAGCAGTATGCGATACCCTGTGCACCGAGTGCGGCGTCGAGCACAGAAGAGGCGAAGTGCGGCAGGCGCCGAGACCCGGGAAAGCGCCGCACGTCGACGATCGCCTCGATGTCGTGCGCGCGGAGCACGGCGACGAACTCCTCGATCGTGCGGGTCGAGTGGCCCACGGTCCACACGGTCGGCGTCGCTCGGATCACCGCTTGCTGAGCCCGTCGAGCAACGCTGCCGCGCGGGAGTCTTTCCGGAGACGGTCGCACACCGGTAGGCGGGGAAACTGCACGAGCCAGACGTCGTGGCGTACGACGGCTTCGCCGACGAAGGAGACGGCGACGTCATGGTCGCGCAGCTCCTCTCGCACCACCTTCAGCGCGACCTGTCGGTGGGGACGGAGATCCTCGGCGAGATAGACCGTCGCCATGCCGCCCTGCCCCAGCTCGCGCTCGACGCGATAGCGGTCGGCCAGCGCGGTGGTGAGCGCGGTGGTGAGCGCCAGGAGGAATCCGGCAGCGTGCACGCCGTCCGTCACGAAGTCGTACTCCCCACGGTCGTCGTCGCTCGTGAGCCAGGGTGGCCGGCGCGTGGAGCGGCTCGCCGGCGAAGGGTCCAACATGGGGCTCGCATGGCGCGGGCGATACCCTCGGCAGCTCGACATCCTCGTGCAGCGCGGCGCTGCGACGTGCATCCGCACCTTGACCTCCACCGCCCGCGACCGAGCTTTCCCGCGATGCCCACCCCGGACCGCGACACCCGAGCGCCGCTCGCCACCTTCCTCGCCCTCACCTTCGCGTGCAGCGCGGTGTTCTACGCGCTGATCATCAGGGCGGGCAGTCTCGGCGCGCAGCATGGCCTGTACGTGCTCGGGCTGATGTGGTGCCCGGGCATCAGCGCGCTCGTCACGCGCCTCGTCTTCCAGCGCAACGTGCGCGGCCAAGGGTGGCGCTGGGGCGACACTCGCTGGGAGGCGCTCGCGTACGTGCTGCCCGTGCTCTACGCCGCCGTGGCCTACGGTGCGGTGTGGCTCACGCGGCTGGGCGGCGTGGACCTCACGAAGTTCCACACGCCGGTCGCGACGTTCATCGGCCTTGGCACGCTTCAGAGCCTGCTCTCGGCGACGGGCGAGGAGCTGGGGTGGCGCGGCTTCCTCGTGCCGACGCTGGCGCGCACGATGTCGTTCCGTCGCACGGCGCTGGTCAGCGGGTCGATCTGGGCGGCGTGGCACGTGCCGCTCATCGTCGGCGCCGACTACAACGCGGGAACGCCGTCGTGGTACTCGGTTCCGTGCTTCGCCATCATGGTCGTCTCGCTGGCGTTCCCGCTCGCGTGGCTGCGACTGCGCTCGGGGAGCGTGTGGCCGGCGGCGATCCTGCACGCGTCGCACAACCTGTTCGTGCAGGGCTTCTTCGACGTGGTGACGGTGAACACCGGGCCGACGCGCTGGCTGACGAGCGAGTTCGGCGCGGCGCTGGCGGTGACGATCGTCATCACGGCGTGGCTGTTCTGGCGCGCGCGCGGCGCGATCCGGCCGGCGGCCTGATCGCTACAGCGTCGCGCCCTGCTCCACGCTGGCCGCGTCCACCACGGCCTGCACCAGCCCCGCGACGTCCTCGGCAGTCGTGCGATAGCCGAGCACGCACATCCGGAGTGTGAGCGCGCCGCGCAGCCGCGTGGACGACACGAGATAGCGCCCGTCCGCATTCACGCGCGCGTTCACTCGCTCGTTGAGCGCGTCGAGCGCCGAGAGATCGTCGCCGTCGCGAGCACGCACGCGGAAGCAGAGGACTCCGAGCTGCGCCGGCGAGAGCACCTCGAGCACCGGCGCGACGCGCACGAGGCGCTCGGCCTCCTGTACCATGTCCATCGCGCGGTCCATCTCGGCGCGGAGCGCGGCGAGGCCGAAGTAGCGCACGCCCAGCCACACCTTGAGCGCGCGCGACTGCCGCGTGAGCTGCTCGCCGTAATCGGCGAAGTTCACCCGCTCCTCGCCGGGCGCGACGTCGCGCAGGTAGTCGGGGAGGATGTGGAACGCGTCGCGCAGCCGCTCGGGGTCGCGCGCCAGCAGGCAGCCGCACTCGAACGGGATCCACAGCCACTTGTGCGGATCGAGCGCCACCGTGTCGCACCGGCCGAGCCCCGAGAGCAGCGTGCGGCCACGGTCAGTGAGCACGGCGAAGCCGCCGTACGCGGCGTCGGCGTGCAGCCAGATCGACTCCTCGGCGCAGAAGTCCGCGATGGCGTCGAGCGGATCGACGGCGCCGGTGTTGGTCGTCCCCGCGCTCACCGCGACCATCAGAGGGATCAGGCCGGCCGCACGGTCGGCGACGACGGCGGCGCGCAGCTCGGGCACGCGCATCCGGAAGTCGTCATCGGTCGGGAGGACACGCACCTGCGTGCGCGGCACGCCAGCGATCCACGCCGCGCGGAGGACGGCCGAGTGGGCCTGGTCGGAGGTGTAGACGGTGAGGCGCGCGAGACGACTCGCATCGTCGCCCACCACGGCGTGCCGCGCCGCGACGAGCGCCGTGAGCGTTGCGCCGGACCCACCGTTGGTCAGCAGTCCGCCCGCGCCGGCGGGCATGCCGATCCATCCGCGGAACCAGTCGAGAACCGCGAGCTCGAGCGCGTTTGGTCCCTCGGCCACTGGCCACACGCCGGCGAAGATGTTGTAACCGGTCGCGAGCCAGTCGCCGAGGATGGCGGGAAAGGTGGGGCAGCCGGGGACGAAGCCCATGAAGCCGGGATGCGGCTCGCGCGCCGCGTAGGCCAACACGTCGGTGCGCAGCGTCGCGAGCAGCGCGTCGAAGTCGGTGCCCTGCTCCGGCGCGGCGGCGGAGAGGCGCTGTCGCACGTCGCGTGGGAGCCCGTTCGTGATCACTGGCTGCGTGCGCAGCGACGCGAGGTGCTCGGCCACGGTGTCGGCCACGAGTCGGCCGAGGCGCTGCATCGTGGCGTGATCGAGATCGAGTGGCGACGGCGAGGTCATGGCGCAGCGTAGCCCACCAGCGCGGCGGTGACAAGCCGGGATTGTTGCGGATGTCGTGGTGTTGGCCGATGTTCGTCGGCACCTCGCAACGGCCTTTCCCACCCTCCGCACGAGATCGCATCCATGCGCCGCTGGTCACTCGCGTTTCTCGCCGCCACTCTACTCGGCGCTCCGTTGGCGCATGCGCAATCCGCGCCGTACGACATCGTGATCCGGAATGGCCGGGTCATCGACCCGGAGTCGGGCCTCGACGCCGTGCGCTCCGTGGGCATCCGCGGCGGGAAGATCGCAGCGGTGAGCCAGTCCGCACTGCAGGGCAAGCAGACCATCGATGCGAAGGGGCTGGTGGTGGCGCCCGGCTTCATCGATCTGCACGTGCACGGGCAGAACGACGAGAACTACCGCATCTACGCGATGGACGGCGTCACCACGGCGCTGGAGCTGGAGGTCGGCACGGAGAACGTGCCGGCGTTCTACGCCGAGCATGAGGGGAAGGCGCTGATCAACTATGGCGCCTCGGCCAGCTCGATCCGGGCTCGCATGGCGGTGATGAAGGACGGCGGTATCCGGCTGGGCACCCTGCTGCCGCTGGATTCCGCGGGACACAACGTCGCGTCCGACGGGCAGATCGCCGAGATGCGGCGGCTCGTCGATGCAGGTCTGGCGGCCGGTGGACTCGGCGTGGGGATGGGGCTGCAGTATACGCCGGCGGCCACCCGCTACGAGGTACTCGAGATGTTCCGTTCCGCCGCGAAGTATCACGCGCCGGTGTTCGTGCACACGCGCGCGTTCAACGCGTCCGAGCCCGGAACACCCGTGGAGTCGTACATGGAAGTGATCGCTGCGAGCGCGATCACGGGTGCGCCGCTGCACATCGTCCACCTCAACAGCACGAGCCTGGCGTCGACGCCGCGCACGCTGGCGCTGATCACGGAAGCGCGCGCGCGCGGGCTCGACGTGACGACCGAAGCGTACCCGTACGTTGCGGGGATGACGGAGCTCGCCTCGCCGTTGCTCGACCAGTTCGCGAACGGCCCGGACAGCATGTTCTCCCGGCTGATGCTCGTGCGCACCGGCGAGCGGCTGACGCGCGAGACGTTCGCGGCGAACCGCAAGCCGGGCGAGTTCGTGATCCTCTTCCTCAACAGTCCCGAGATGGAGGCGATGGCGATCACCAGCCCGCTGACGGCGATCGCCAGTGACGGACGTATCGCGGGCGGGAAGGGTCATCCGCGTACCGCCGGCACGAGCGCGCGGGTGCTTGGCCACTACGTTCGGGAGACACGGCAGCTCGGTCTCGTCGAGGCGATCCGCAAGCTCGCACTCATGCCTGCGCAGCGACTCGAGAGGCTCGCGCCGATGTTCCGGAACAAGGGTCGGATCAAGGTGGGCGCCGATGCGGACATCACGGTGTTCGATCCCGCGACGGTGATCGACCGATCCACGTACAAGGAGCCGGCGCTCCCGTCGGTCGGCTTTCGCCATGTGCTGGTGAACGGCGTGCCCGTCGTGGTGAATGGCGCCGTGCGGGACGGCGTCCTTCCGGGGCGAGCGGCACGTGGGCCGGTTCGCACCATGGCTCGGTAGCGCGGGCTGATCTTCACATTCCATCGAGCACCTATGATCCGCTTCAGCACGCTGTCCGCACTGGCTGCACTCTCGCTGACGCTGGCACTCTCCGCGCCGGCGTCGGCGCAGGCGGCTGCCACTGCCAGGCCGCGAAGCATCGCCGTGCGCGCCGCCCACATGATCGACGTTGTCACGGGCGCGCGCGTCGACAACGCGGTGGTGCTGATCGAGGGTGACCGGATCACGGCGGCCGGGAGCGGGCTCGCCATTCCCGCGGGGGTGCAGACGATCGACCTCGGCACGGCAACGCTGCTGCC
>JAYUTY010000259.1:0-4957 GCA_043754875.1 Gemmatimonadota bacterium | reverse complement strand
CCGAGGGGGTGGCAGCGGCCCGCGAGCGGCTGTCGCTGGCCGAGCAGGAAGTCTCACAGGCGCGCGAGCGCTTCCAGGCCGGCGTGGCCGGCAACGCGGACGTGATCGCGGCCTCGATCACGCTCAACGCGGCCCGGACCGGGCTGGTCGACGCGCTGACCTCGTATCAGGCCTCCCGCGTCGCGTTCGCACGCGCGCAGGGCGATCTCAACACGCTCCAGTAGCTCCCGGATCCGTCTCATCCATCCGACGCGACGATCGCGTCGTCGCTCTCTCTCGCACGCTTCGACCTATCATGGCTACCGCAACACAACCGCAGTCGCAGAGCAGTGCTGACCGCCCTGCCGAAGTCGTTCCGCCCAAGCCGCCCGCCGGCCGGCGTCGCGTCATCGTCCTCAGCGTCATCGCGCTGGCCGTTGTACTCGGCCTCGTCTGGGGGGCCAAGCAGTACCTCTACGGGCGCGGCCACGAGTCCACCGACAACGCGCAGGTGGACGGCCATCTCGTGCCCGTGCTCGCCAAGGTCGCCGGCTACGTCACTGCAGTGAGCGTCGCTGAAAACGATCACGTGCGAATGGACTCCGTCCTCGTGCGCATCGATGAGCGCGAGTATGCGGTCCGGCTCGCGCAGGCAGACGCCGACCTGGCGGCGGCGCGCGCATCGGCGGGAGGTGGCCGGCAGACCGGGCAGGCGCAGGCAGCCGTCCAGAACGCGAGTGGGCAGGAGGCGGCGCTTCAGGCGGGTATCGCCGCGGCACGGGCCAACGCCACCAGGGCAGCGGCAGATCTGGGCCGCGTGCGCGAGCTCGTCGCGAAGCAGGTTGTCTCGCGCCAGCAGCTCGATGCGTCCCAGGCGGCGTACGATGCTGCGCGCGCGCAGCTCTCAGCGGCGCAGCAGTCGGCTGGCGCGGCGGGTGCGGGAGTGGTGAACGCCCAGGCTGGCGTCCGCCTCGCGCAGGCGCGTCTCGGTGGCGCCCAGGCGATGCGCGACAACGCGGCGCTGCAGCTCTCCTACACCAAGGTCACGTCGCCAGTATCGGGGATCATCTCGCGCAAGCAGGTGGAGGTCGGCCAGCTGGTCCAGGCCGGTCAGCCGCTGCTCACCGTGGTGTCGGATACCGGCGTGTGGATCACCGCCAACTTCAAGGAGACGCAGCTGGCCGACCTCCGCGTCGGTCAGCCCGTGGAGCTGGACGTGGACGCGTATGGCGGCATGCACGTGGAGGGGAAGGTGGAGAGCCTCAGTGCGGCAACGGGCGCCAAGTTCGCGCTGCTCCCCCCGGACAACGCCACGGGAAACTTCACCAAGGTCGTCCAGCGCGTGCCGGTCCGCATCGCCATCACGAAGGGGGTCGACAAGGCCCATCCGCTCCGCCCCGGTATGTCCGTCGTCGCCAAGGTCGCGACGAAGTAGCGGCAGCAGGGCAGTAGCGCGCCCTCAGGAGTCCGACGCGTACACCTCGACCTCGGCCGAGCCGTCCCGCCCGTAGCGCACGTACATGAGCCACGGGCGGCAGCAGACCTGGCAGTCCTCCACGTACTCCTGATCGCTCCCGCTGCCCGGGTCCAGGGCGATCTCGTTCGCCTCGCCGCAGTACGGACAGTTCACGATCGCCTCGGTGTCCGCAGTGCCGTCTCCCTGCGGAAACTCCGATTCGACCTCGTCGTCCGACCAGCGCTCCTCGTCCTCGTCATCCTTCATGGCCGGGAAAGTAGCGCGGCGCGCGGCACCCGGGAGGGTTGTCCACAAAAAATGAAACAGTGTCGTCCTCGGCGGATGACATCACGATTCTGAGAGAATTCTCAAGTCGTTGGAACGACACGGCTTAGCAAGCTGTGTCGCGTTGGAGTCTCCCCTGCCATTCGGCCTCGCGTCCGATCGCACCCCAGGAGCCAACCAATGATTCGTCCCCACCTGTCCCGCCTCGGCAGTGCCTCGCTCGTTCTCGGCGTCGCCCTGCTCACGCAGACCGCCTGCGTCAACAAGCACGTCACCCGCATCGAGCCGAGTGCGGCCACCGACCTCTCGGGCCGGTGGAACGACACCGACTCGCGCCTCGTCGCCAACCAGCTGGTGCAGCAGGCGCTCGACGATGGCTGGACCAAGCGCTACGCGAGTGCTCACGCCGGCGAGGCGCCGACGGTGATCGTCAGCGGCTTCAACAACCGCACGCTCGAGCACATCCCGGTCGGCACCTTCGTCAAGGACATCGAGCGCGCCTTCGTCCTGACGGGGGCTGCGCGCGTGGTTGCTTCCAGCGACGAGCGCCGCGAGCTGCGCGCCGAACGACGGGACCAGCAGCAGAACGCGCGCGCCGACACGCGCAGCCGGGTCGGACAGGAGCAGGGCGCGCGCTACGCGCTCACGGGCGAGCTCCAGGCGATCGAGGATGTCGATGGGCGCGAGCGCGTGGTCTTCTACCAGGTGGACGCCACGCTGATCGACCTCGAGACGAACACGAAGGTCTGGGTCGGCCAGCACAAGATCAAGAAGTACATCGAGCGTGCGCGCTTCGGGCTCTGACCCCCCAACCTCGGAGACCGGACGATGACGAACAAATTTCCGCAGCTCGCCCCGACGCTGTTCATCACTGCGCTCGCTGCCGCGGCGTGTGCGAATCCGAAACGGATCGACGAGGGTCCGTTGACCATGATGCGCAACGGCGATCGGGTGGACGCGCCGACGCGTTCGATGGATCGCGCCACGACGCAGGCGCTCGAGGCGCGCCTCGAGGGGCACGAGCGGCGCGACTCGATCACGGCCATCGCCTTCGCCAGCTGCGCGCCGTCCACCTGCGCCGCACTCGGGCGTGGCGAGCTTTCCCTCGGCATGAACGAGGCGCAGCTCATGGCGGCGACACACACCACGGAATTATCGTGGGCCACGCGACGGAGCGGCAACGCGACCGTCTTCCTGCCGCGCGACGCAGATGCTGGACCGAGTGACGCGGTCGCGCCAGTCGCGCTCGTACAGCTCACGGGTGGAGCCGTGGCCAGCGTGACCTACCGCGAGCCGCAGGGGCTCCGCACCGTTTCGTCGCCCGCTGATGTGACGGATGCCAACCGCGTGCGTGCCACGGCCCTCGCCCGCGAGGGAGACGCGCTCGCTGCCGCCGGAGACTTCACCTCCGCGCTCGAGCGCTACGACCGAGCAAGCGTCGTCAATCGCGCCGATCCGGAACTCCAGTACAAGATGGCCACCGCGCTCGACAAGCTCCTCCGCCCGCGCGAGGCCGAGCTGCGCTACGTGCTCTTCCTCCATCAGCTCGAGCTGCAGAAGATCGAGGCGGTGGGGAACGCGAATGCCAGGCTCGCCGATGCCATCGCCCAGGCGCGCGAGCGGGTGACGGTGATCGACCGACGCGCACGCTGACGCGCACTCTCGCCCTCGCGACCTGGATGCCCGATGCGCTCTGACACACGTACTGTTGCGCATTTCGCCGCCTGTCGTACGATCACGTTGGTGCTGTGTCTCGCTGCGCTCACCGGCTGCGCGACGTTGCGGAGCACGCTCGCGTCGTACGAGACTGGCCCCGACGGTATCGCGGGTCGGCAGCAGCGGCTCAGGGAGTCGCTGGCGGCCGGAGACTTCCCCGCGGCGCTCGCGTGGCCCGAGGACGACGCGCTGCTCAGCGCACTCAATCGCGGCATCGCGAGCTACTATGCGTCGCAGTACGCGCGAAGCGCTGCGGTGCTGGATTCCGCCGCCCTGCTCGCCGACGATCGAATCACCGCCAGCGTGTCGAAGGATGCGCTGGCACTGATGACCAACGACGCGGCTCGCCCGTACCACCCGCGTCGGACGGAACGGCTGTTCATCGCCTACTACGGCATGCTGGCGTATGCACGACTCGAGCAATGGGAAGACGCGGCCGTCGAGGCACGTCGTCTCGTAGCCCTCCTCGGCCAGTACGACGCGGACCGCGATGAGGAAGAGCGTGCCGTTCACGCGGTGATGCGCGAGCTCGCTGGCACCGTCTTCCAGCGGGCGGGCGAGCGCGGCGAGGCGAGCGTCGCCTTCCGAGGGGCGCGAGCACTGCACTCGTTCGCATCTGATTCCGTGATCCGGCGTCCGCGCACCGCCGTCGAGGGCGAGGTCGTGATCATCGTCGAGCGCGGCTTCGTCGCGCATCGCGTCACCGAGTCCATCGACGTTCGCTTCGGCGATGACGATTCCGACTCGTCGAGAGCGCATGGCTGCGGGCGCGTCCAGGATGTCGCGATCATTGACGCGCACCATCGCTGTCGAAAAGGCACGCGCGACGGATACTGGCTCTCAGTGGCGCTTCCGGCGCTGCGACGCTCGCGCGAACTGATTGCTGGTGACGCCACCCTGCTGGTCGATGGAGTCGCCGTCGCGCCCGAGCGCATCTCCGCCACCGTGGACGATGCAGCGAGCTCCGATGCCCGTCGCGAGCGCACCGAGATGCTCACGCGCGCCGTGGCTCGTGCCTCGGCCAAATACGTCGTCACGAAGGCGGTCACGGACGCGAAGGGCGAGATCGCCGGAAAGATCGCCAACATCGGAGCGTCGCTGCTGGAGCGCGCCGACGTCCGCTCGTGGCATCTGCTGCCGCGCGAGCTCGTCCTGCTGCACGTCCGCGTCCCCGCCGGGGCGCGGCGTATCGAGCTGGCGCTGGGCCAGGCCGGCTCGCGGCTCGCACTCGGGCAGGTCGAGGTCCGTGCCGGGAGCACGACCGTCCTGTCGACGCGACTCTGGCCCGGAATGGCGACGAGCGTGCTGGCATCGCGGGACACGTTGCAGGCGACGGCTGATCTGACACTGGCCGCGCATTAGACTCCGGCGCGCGGCCGCCGCAGCAGTGGTGGCGGCGCGCACATCACCGCTGGCGTCGTGCGTCCCCCGCCTGGGCTCGCCGCGGCGCTGCCGTCACCTGGAGTCGACATGCCTAGCTGGAGCGCCGTCACCATCCCCGATTCGCCGCCGCCGAAGGGC
>JAYUTY010000258.1:0-4959 GCA_043754875.1 Gemmatimonadota bacterium | reverse complement strand
TTCCGGTCGATGCCGGCGCGCTCGAGTGCGCTGTCCAACAGACGTCCGGAAGGGCCGACGAATGGATGGCCCGAGAGATCCTCCTGATCACCCGGCTGCTCGCCGACGATCATCAGCGCCGGGGTTCGCGACCCTTCGCCGAACACCGTCTGCGTGCCGACGGCCCAGAGCGGGCAGCCTCGGCATCCTGCTGCGGCGCGGCGCAGCGAGGCAATGCTGCTGCGCCGCGCCGGAAGAAAGTCAGCCGCGGTTCCGGTCTGGGTTGGTGTCGACCTTTGCTTCATCGCGTTGCTGGCGGTCCGTGGTGAGTCGTTCGCCCGCGTCCTGCTCCGTCGAGGTCGCGTCGTTCTCCTCGTACGCGTGAGAGGCACTGTTCATCTCGCGCAGCCGCTCGAGCGTGCGCTCTCCATGCTGCCCCTCGGCGTGCGCCTGCGCGCCCTTGATGTTCCCCTTGTCCTTCTCGTCCCGTGTCGACATCGACTCCTCCCCTCGGTGCGACAGTTCATGTCGGGCGCCCGGTCGAGCCGGTCGCGTGACCGGTTCCGCAACGGGCAATCGGCAGGCCAGCCACCGGATGCAAACGCCCGTGGGGCGGCGTAGCTTTCACGTGACGTTCCATCCGCACCTTCGAGGAGACCTCATGTCCGTCATTCGATCGCGCCACGCGGCCGCCGTTGCGCTCGCATCGCTGGGCCTGCTCGGCGCGTGTGCCGGCTCTGCGTCCGCACCTGTCGTCAGCGCGCCAACGCCTGATGGCGGGTCGACGACACTGCTGGTGCGACTCGGCGCGGATACCCTCGCGATGGAGCAGTACACCCGCACGCCCACGCACATGGAGGGCATGGTGGTGAGCCGGACGCCACAGGTACTCGTGCAGCGCTACGCGATGGACATCGGGGCCGGCAACGCACCGACCCGCTTCGAGTATTCGGCGCGCCGCGGCGACGGATCGCCGGTGGCCAACCAGCCGCTCTCGCTGGTCGATCGCTTCGTGGGCGACTCGCTCTATCTCACGGCGAAGCGAGCCGCCGGCGACACGTCGCGCGCGATGGCAACACGCGGCGAAATGCTCCCCTATGTGAACAATTCGTGGGGACTCTACGAGCTCGGCCTCACGAAGCTGCTGGCATCGGGGCGGGACAGCGCACAGTACGCGCTCGTGCCCCCGAACTTCGCCGCTGTCACGCTGCCGGCGCTGTCGATCCGCCGGCTCGGCACCGACTCGGTGCGCCTGACCTGGTTCGGCAGCCCGGTCCTGGTGCGTCATGATGGGCGCGGCAACCTGATGGGGGTCGACGCGAGCCGGACGACGGCCAAAGTGCGCGTCGACCGCGTCGCGACGACGGATCTGGGAGCACTCAGCGCGAGCTGGACTGCGCGCGAGCAGACTGCCGGTGCGGCGGGCCCGGCATCGACGCGCGACACGGTGCGGGCGAAGATCGGCGCCGCCAACGTGTGGATCGACTACGGCCGGCCGGCGCTACGAGGTCGCAACGTGTGGGTGAACGGCGTGCTCGGTGACACGCTGTGGCGCACTGGTGCCAACGCCGCCACGCAGCTCAGGACCGACGCCGCGCTCACGATTGGCGGCGCGACGGTGCCCGCCGGCACGTACACGCTGTGGACCGCCACGACGCCGAGCGGATACCAGCTCGTCATCAACAAGCAGTTCGGGCAGTGGGGCACGGAGTACGCCGCCAGTCGCGACCTCGTGCGTGTCCCGCTCACCGAGGGCCCGGCACCCGCGCCCGTCGAGCGGTTCACGATCGGTCTCGCGCCGCTGAGCGGCGCACAGGCTGCGAGGGGTGACGTTCTCACGCTGGCATGGGGCGCCAAGCAGCTGAGCGCTCCGGTGACGGCGCGGTAGCGGGGAGCGAGTCGTCATCGCCTCGTTCGCCAGCACACGCTCATGAGCCGTCTCCTCAACTACTTCCTGCGCGGCGTGGTCTTCCTCGCGCCGCTCGCGCTCACGATCTACGTGTGCGTGCGCCTCTTCACGACGATCGACAGCTGGCTCGGGCTGCCCATCCCGGGTGCGGGCTTCGTCGTGACGGTCGTGCTGATCACCGTGTTCGGCTTTCTGGCCTCCAGCATCCTGACGCGCAGCGTGCTCGGCGTCGTGGAGGGGCTGCTGAACCGGTTGCCGTTCGTGCGTCTGCTCTACTCGTCCACGAAGGATCTGCTGAACGCGTTCGTGGGCGAGCAGCGGCGATTCGACAAGCCGGTGCTCGTCTCGCCGTATCCGGGTGGCGTGGCGCGAGCGATCGGGTTCGTGACGCAGGAATCGCTCGCGAGCATCGGGCTGCACGACCACGTCACCGTCTATCTGCCGCAGTCGTACAACTTCGCGGGCACGCTATTGATCTTTCCCACGAGCGCCGTGACGCCGCTGGACGCCGAGAGCGCGGAGGTGATGGCGTTCATCGTGTCGGGTGGGGTGACGGCGCTTCCGGGCGGCGCGCAGAAGCTGCGCGCCACCGATGCAGCCGGCGCTTCGCTCGAGGGCCGCTAGCGCCGCAGCAGGTCGGCGGGAAGCTGGCCGAGCCAGCCGAGCGTCAGCACCGCCCACAGGCCGATCAGGATCGCCTCGGCTGCATCGTGACGCAGCGACGTGGGGCTCGGCGCGTCCGACCAGTTGATCACGCGTCGGGCCATCTCGCCTGCGGCCCGCTTGGCGCGTGACGTTCCGCGCTGGTCACGGGGGAGGAGCAGTGCCGGTCGCCAGGAGTCGGCCGAGGTCTGCACGACGTCGAGCCCGCGCCGTGTTGCCTCGCGCTCCCACGGCTTGAGCAAGCCACCGCCGCCCTCGATGACGAGCGTCGTGAGCCCGGGTACCGCATCGAGGATGGCGGGGATCGCACGCCCCAGCGAGCCGCGAGTGGCGTAGTGCTGCGACCGATAGCGCAGCAGCCGGCCGTCCTCGCCGTAGACCGCCATCCCCGTGCGAAGCCCGAGGTCGATCGCGAGCAGCCTGGACTCCATTTGCGCGTCGGCCCGGTGCGGATGGCTAGGGCGCGGGCTGCTGCGCATCGCGCAACTGGGCCGGCGTGATCAGCTCCTGCGGCGCGGGCTCGCGCAGGACGGGAAGCGCGTGCAGCCGCTGCTTGAACGCATGGAAGGAGTCATCGTCGCGCACGAGGCCACGAAGCTTCGCGGGATCGAGCCGCTTGATCTCCTGCTGGGTGGCGCGGATGCGATCCTCCTCCAGCGGATGCGAAGCGAAGAATGCCTCGATGCGCTGCGGCGAGGTCCGGCGCTCCTCGATCAGCCGCTCGAACAGCGACGGGATGCCATTGGGGTCGATGCCGGCCTTCATCACGTTCACGACCGCTTCGGAATCCGCCTCGGCCTCGTCGTTCCGGCTGTAGCGGGCGAAGAGCGCCGCGCCGCCCACCTGGATCGCTGTCTGTGCGACGTCGCTGTTGCAGAGGCGCGTGAGCGTGCAGGTGAGCCCGATGGCGACGTTGGCGCCCGTCGACTTCTCCATCTGCTGCACGGAATGCCGGCGGACGACGTGGCCGATCTCGTGGCCGATCGCGCCGGCGAGCTCGTCGAGCTGCGTCGTGCGTTCGATCAGGCCGCGGTTCACGTAGATGAAGCCGCCCGGAAGTGCGAAGGCGTTCACCTCCTTGCTGTCCACCACGAAGAATCGCCAGTCGAGATCGGCGCGCGTCGTCGTGCGGGCGATGCCGAGTCCGAGCTGCTGGATGTACTCGGCGAGGGCGGCATCGCGAACCATGGGCAGCTTCGCGTTGATCTGCTCGGCATTCTGCCGGCCGATCTCCACCTCCTGACTCTCGCTCACATCGCACGCCGGCAGCGTGACAATCACTGCGAGGACGAGAGTCAGCGCCCGGCAGCGCTCCCGAAAGCGAGGCAGCAAAAGCGATCGTGTGGCGCAGGTCGTCATCGAGTCTCGGTCATTGGGACTACGCAACCATTGCACGCCGCGAGCCGCGAGGGACTGAACGAGAATCAGGGCTGCGGTGGTCCCGCCGTGATCGCGTCGGCGACACGCTCTCGCTGGTGCTCGTTGCGGCTGTAGAGCAGGGCGAGGAGATTGTCGTTCTGGATGGCCGTCGTCTCGTTGTGCATCGAGAGGTCGCGTGAGGGTGCAATGAACGCCGCGGTGTCCAGCGCCGCCGCCGCGCGATGGCGCGCGAGCGTGTCGGCAAAGATGAAGACGGCGAGCTCGGCGTTGCCGACCCGGTAGAGCAGGGGCGCCGGGCCCACTTTGGGCAGCGCATCGATCTTGTCGGCCTTCAATGGTGCGAGACCGGATTGCTCGAGTCGCTTCTGGACGGCACACGGCACCCAGTGTCCGGTACGTGCGCATTCGGGTGCGGCGGCGCGCGCCGTGGTAGGCGACGACGCGATCGCCGCCGCGCCGGCGCTGTCCTGCGCGGGCGCTCGCTCGCGGCCACACCCCGCCACGGCAAGGACGATCAGAAGGGCACGTGCGCTCCTCGGCATGCTCACCACCCCATCCGCTCGCGCAGCTCGGTCACGTGCGCGGCGTGATGACGCCCGTGCCACGAGTATATGGCGAGCAGGCCGTCCACCGACATGGGGCCGTGCTCCGGATGCTGGATGGTGCGTGCGAAGGCGTCGGCGGGCGTGGCGCGCAGCAGCGCGACGAGGCGCTCGTGCATGCCATCGAGCAGGGCGAGCGACGGTTGGACCGGCAGCGTGCGCGCGTCGTGCAGGTTGGCCCACGCTGCCTCGTCGTAGGCCTTGATCGTCACGTTGTCCTCGGCCAGTGCGAAGCGAAAGCGGGCGTAGGCGTTCATGTGGCTGTCCGCCACGTGATGCACGACCTGGCGTACTGTCCAGCCGCCGGGCCGATAGGGTGTATCGAGCTGCGCGTCCGACAGTCCATCCACTGCGGCGCGCAGCCCGGCCGGCGCGGCGGCGATGGCGTCGATCGCCGAGGTGCGCGCGACCGGAGCGAGCGTCACG
>JAYUTY010000257.1:0-4974 GCA_043754875.1 Gemmatimonadota bacterium | reverse complement strand
TGGGCAGAACGAAAGAACGCCCTCCGCGGGGCGAAGGGCGTCCAGTACTCGTCGTACTAGTGGCGGCTGGCGGTGTTACGCCGCGGTCGTCGTCTCGGCCTTGACGGCCGGGTAGACGGAGACCTTCTGGCGGGTCTTGCTCAGGTGCTCGAACTTCACGACGCCCTCGATGAGCGAGTAGATCGTGAAGTCGGTGCCGAGCCCGACGTTCTTGCCGGGATGCCAGACGGTGCCGCACTGGCGGAGGATGATGTTGCCGGCGATGACCTTCTCGCCGCCGAACTTCTTGATCCCGCGGTATTTCGGATTGCTGTCGCGCCCGTTCCGTGTCGAGCCGCCGGCTTTCTTGTGAGCCATGGTATCCTCGCGTCAGCCGAGAGTGATGTCGTTGATCTGGACTTCGGTGAAGCCCTGCCGATGTCCCTGCTTCTTCGCGTAGTTCTTGCGGCGCTTCATCTTGAAGACGATGATCTTGTCGGCGCGACCATGCTTGATGATCTCGCCCGTCACCTTGGCGCCGGACAGCGTGGGGATCCCCGTCTTGACGTTCTGGCCGTCGCTGCCGAGGAGCACGTCGTTGAACTCGATCGACCCACCCGCCTCACCGACGATGGAGGGGATCCGATATTTCTTGCCGGACTCGACGCGGAACTGCTTGCCGCCGGTACGGATGATAGCGTAGGACATGTTAAGGCTCGTAGGCAAAAGTCGTATAGCCTAAGAAGTTAAACATCTTCGGCTTAGCTGTCAATGCGGGTGGGTGACCCTGATCAGGCCACCGCGTACTGCTGCGTCACGTCCCGCCCCGCCGACTTGACGACGAGCTTGAACTCGTCGGGCCGCAGGAGCGGATCGTCCCGAAGCTCGAGCGCGAAGCCAACCGACTTCTCCAGCTTCCTGATCAGGTCGGACTCGTTCTCCATGGCGAACATCGCCGTGTCCGGATGCAGCTTGATCAGGAGCGGGTCACGCTTGCCGTCCAGCCCCATGCGCTTCACGCTGCGCTCCATCCGCCGCAGGATCGACTCGGCGGTGAAGATGCGCCCGGTGCCGCTGCAGGTCGGGCACGACTCGGTCATGCTCTGGAGATGACTCTGACGCACGCGCTGGCGCGTCATCTCGATCAGGCCGAGATCGCTCACGGCGAACGCCTTGGTGCGGGCGCGGTCGCGGCCGAGGTGCTGCCGGAGCTCCTGGAGGACCTTCTCCCGGTTGGTCCGGGTGTCCATGTCGATGAAGTCGCAGACGATGATGCCGCCGACGTCGCGCAGCCGGAGTTGGCGCGCGATCTCACGCGCCGCCTCCATGTTCGTCTTGAGACTGGTCTTCTCGGGGTCCTTCTTGCCGACGAACCGTCCGGAGTTGACGTCGATCGAGATCAGCGCCTCGGTCGGCTCGATGATGAGGTACCCGCCGGACGGCAGGTCGCAGCGACGCTTGAACAGGTCGCGGATCTCCTGCTCGATCTCCGTCTTGTCGAACAGCGGAGTGGCCTCCTCGTAGAGCACGACGCGCTCGAGCAGATCCGGGGCGATTCCCTTCAGATACTCGACGATCTCGTTGTAGACCTGCTTGGAGTCGACCGTGACGCGCTCGACCTTGTCGCTGAAAATGTCGCGGATGAGTCCGCGGGTCAGCGAGGTCTCGCGGTGCACGAGCGCGGGCGGGCGAACGAAGTGCGTCTTCTTCTTGATGCGCTTCCAGCCGTTCATCAGGGTCTGGAGCTCGCGCTCGATCGTCTCCGGGGTCACGTCCTCGCCAACGGTGCGGACGATGACGCCGCCGGAATCCTCGGGCAGCATCCCCTCGACGAGTGCGCGGAGGCGCTTCCGCTCTTCGCGATCGCCGATCTTGCGACTCACGCCGACGCGCGACGCGAACGGCATGTAGACGAGGAAGCGGCCGGCCATCGAGACCTGCGCGGTGACGCGCGGGCCCTTGGTGGAGATGGGCTCCTTGCTGACCTGGACGAGCAGCTCCTGGCCGCGCTTGAGGACATCCTGGATCTGCGGGATGTCGCGCTCGTTGCGCGCGGGCTCGTGAAAGCTCTCCTCGCCCTCGTCATCGTCGTCGTCACCGCCCGCGTCCGGATAGACGAGGTCGGACGAGTGCAGGAATGCGCTCTTCTCGGTGCCGATGTCGACGAACGCGGCCTGCAGCCCGGGGAGGACTGCGTCGACCTTGCCCAGGAAGATGTCGCCGACCATCCGACGGGCGTCGGGGCGGTCGACCAGCAGCTCAACTAGCTCGTCGTCCTCGAGAATGGCGACGCGAGTCTCTCGCGCCGTGGCGTTGATCAGGATCTCTCGTTTCATCTGGGACCGCGCCTGCGGTGGCCATCGGCGACTCGATGGCTGCGGCACGGAAAGGCGGAGGTTGGGAGGCCCCTGCACGGCGCGACGCGCGCGTGTGGGCCGATCGTTCGATGTTCGACGCGGCCAGCTGCGTGCTCGACCACCTTCTGTCCGGGCGGACCATCGCGATCGCACCGCCAGCCTCGCGCTGCATGGGCGCGAGGAGTCGGGCGAGGATGGCCGCCAGTAGCCGGACGAGGGTGCGAGCTCCCGACCATGGCCGGGAGAGCACAGCGGACGTGACGAGCGCGTCGAGCCGGCCAACAACAGCCTTGGCCAGGTCGACGCGCGAAAGGATCCGGTGCACGCGGGAGTCGCCGCGCGGCACGGGATACAGGGAAGACAGAGAAGCAGTCACTGAGGAATGACTAATCCGAATCGTGTCCGTGCGCAACGCACGGTCGAGCGTGCCAGCGCTCACCATCGATGGATCAAGTATGGCGACCGCTGGCGCGCAGGGACGTGAGGGGCCGCCAGGGCGCCGGCAGTTGACTGTTGTGTCTCGCCACTCACGACTGTTCGCTCGTCTGTTCGCTCGTGTGTTCGCTCGTGTCGTAGTTGCCTATGGACAGTTGGGCGCACGGTGGCCTGGATGCACTACTGGAAACTCTTGGTACTGGTAGCCAGCAGGAACAGTTCCGAGTAATGCATCCGAGCCATGCTCCACCCGGTCCAGGGTCGGGCCACTACGACATGAGCTCGCAGTCTTGAGTAAGCAGGTACGAGTTAAACTGCCGCGGGACCGAGGCTCAGTCCGCCAATTCCTTCAACACATGGCGGGCGATCAGCATCCGCTGAATCTCCGAAGTGCCCTCGCCGATCTCGCAGATCTTCGCGTCCCGCATCATCCGCTCTACCGGATAGTCCTTCGTATATCCGTAGCCGCCGTGGACCTGGATCGCCTTGATCGTCGTCCGCATCGCCACTTCGGAGGCGAACAGCTTGGCCATCGCCGCCTCCTTGCCGAACGCCTTGCCGTTTTGCGAGAGCCACGCGGCATGATAGGTCAGGTGGCGAGCGGCCTCGATCTCCGTCGCCATGTCGGCGAGCTGGAAGGCGATCCCCTGGAAGCTCGAGATCGGCTGGCCGAACTGCTTGCGCTGCGCCGAATACTTCACGGCCGCTTCATACGCGCCCTGGGCAATTCCGAGTGACAGAGCGGCGATGCCGATGCGGCCGGCGTCGAGCGTCTTCATGAAGTTGATGAAGCCCTGCCCTTCCTGGCCGACCAGATTCTCGAGCGGCACCTCGACGTCCTCGAAGATCAGCTCTGCGGTATCCGATGCGCGCCAGCCGAGCTTGTCCTCCTTCTTGCCAGCGCGGAATCCCTTCATCGCCGGCAGCGACGCCTCATGGCCGATGCCGAGCTCTTCGGCCTTCGCGAGGTCCGACGTCGGCTTGGTGACGATGAATGAGCTGATTCCCTTCGTTCCCTTCGTCGGGTCTGTGACCGCGGTGACGATGAAGATCTCGCCGACGCTGCCGTGCGTGATGAACCGCTTGCTCCCGTTCAGCACGTAGTGATCGCCCTTCCGTACCGCCGTGGTGCGTGTCCCGCCGGCATCCGACCCGGCGTCCGGCTCCGAGAGGCCGAATCCGCCGATCACCCTGCCGCTCGCGAGCAGCGGGATGTAGCGCTCCTTCTGCGCCTGACTGCCGAAGTAGAATATCGGCGAGGTGCCGAGCGTCGTGTGCGCCGACACGGTGAGGCCGGTGGAGGCATCCACCCGAGCCAGCTCCTCGATCGTGATCATGTAGCTCAGCAGGTCCAGCCCCGCGCCGCCCAGCTCTTCGGGCCATGGCACGCCGAGGAGGCCGAGCTCGCCCATCTTCTTGACGTTCTCCCAGGGGAAGGTCGCGTCGGCATCGAATTTCGCCGCCACCGGGGCGACTTCCTCCCGGGCGAAGGTGCGGACCATCTCGCGGACCGCGAGGTGCTGCTCGGAGAAGTACAGCGCGTCGTCCATGGATCTCGCTCGCTATGCGTCAGTGCGCCGCCGGTCAGGCGGCTTCGGTTTCGTCGGCGGCGCGCAGGAGCGCGAGGAATCGCTCGCCGTACTTCTCGATCTTGATCGGTCCGACGCCGCGAATCTCACCCAGTGCGTAGGTGGATTTCGGGCGCCGAACGGCCATCTCCAGCAGCGTACGATCGGCGAACACCACGTACGCGGGCACTTGTTCCTCACGTGAGATGCTCGAGCGCAGCGCGCGCATCCGTTCCAGCAGCTGTGCGTCGGCCGGGCTGGCCACCAGCTCGCCCGGCTCCGACTGCGCGATGGTCTTCGCCGCGCCGCGCACCCGCCGTTTCTCCCCTGGCTTCGGCACCCCGATGCTCGCCGACTTGGCTCGGGGGCTCGCGTCGTGCGTCCCGAGGCAATTGTCGCACCCGCCACAGTCGCGTCCGGCGGCTGGGTCTCCAAAATAGCGCAGCACGAATCCTCGACGGCAACCGCTGGCATACGCGTACTGCTGCATCGCGTCCAGCTTTGCCAGCTCCGCCTTCCGACGCCGATCGAGAGCAGCCCAATCCAGCGGATAGGCGGAAAGGGGCCGGCGCATGTCGGCGATGCGGTCGCTGCCGCCCAGGCTGTGCCACTCCAGGAACTGGCCCCCTTCGAGC
>JAYUTY010000256.1:0-14383 GCA_043754875.1 Gemmatimonadota bacterium | reverse complement strand
CCTCTGCATCGGAACGATCCTCGCCGCACCGCTCCGCAGTCGTCCGGGCGACACGCTCTTCGTCTCGATTTCCGGCCTGCCGAAGGACGCCGTCTGCTGAGCGTCGCAACGTTCCATCGCATCAACCAGCCGCGATGCTAGTCGTCCGCCATCGTCACCGCGTTCCGCGTCTCCGGCATGGTCGCGTAGACGACGAGCGACAGCAGTATGCACAGCGTGACGTACCAGTAGTACCACCGCTCGTGCCCGATGTTCTTGGTCCAGAGCGCGAGAGGCTCCGCCGTGCCGCCGAAGAGGGCGACGGTGACGGCGTACGGAAAGCCGACACCGAGCGCACGGATCTCGGTGGGAAAGAGCTCGGCCTTCACCACTGCGTTGATCGCCGTGTAGCCGCTCACTGCGACGAGCGCGGCCATGAGCAGCGCGAATGCCTGCCCCTCCGTATGCGCCGCGCCGAGGGCGGTGAGCACGGGCACCGTTCCCAGTGTGCCGAGCACCCCGAAGGCGATCAGCACCGGCCGCCGGCCAATGCGATCCGAGATGTAGCCGACTACCGGCTGGAGGAGCATGAAGACGAGCAGCGTGAGCGCCGAGATGCGCGACGCGTCGGCCTTGCTCCAGCCAGCCGTGTTGACGAGAAACTTCTGCGCGTACGTGGTGAAGGTGTAGAACGCCACCGTGCCGCCCGCCGTCAGGCCGACGACCGTGGCGATCGCGCGCGGATGGCGGAGCAGCTCGCGCATCGGGGCGCGGCGGGCAGCCGTCGTGCGCTCGTCGGCAGCGCCGGTGAAAGCCGGCGTCTCGTCCAGCCCTCGGCGCAGCCAGAGCGCGACGACGGCGAGCGCGGCGCCGATCGCGAATGGCACGCGCCATCCCCATGCCTCGAGTGCGGCCGAGCCGAGCTGCCGCTGCAGCACGAGCAGGACGGCGAGCGCGATGAGCTGGCCGCTGATCAGCGTGACGTACTGGAAGCTGGAGAAGAAGCCACGATGTCGGCGCCCCGCCATCTCGCTCAGATAGGTGGCACTCGCGCCGTATTCGCCGCCGACGCTGAGCCCCTGCAGCAGGCGCGCGAGCACGAGCAGTGCTGGCGCCGCCACGCCGATGCGCGCGTAGCTGGGAGTGACGGCGATCAGCAGCGATCCGCCGCACATGAGCAGCACGGAGAAGCTCAGCGCGGCGCGCCGACCGTGCGCGTCGGCGTAGCGCCCCATGAGCCATCCGCCGACCGGGCGCATCAGGAAGCCTACCGCGAAGACCGCGGCTGCGTTCAGCAGCTGCGCCGTCTGGCTCGCCGGCGGGAAGAACGCCTTGGCGAAGTAGAGAGAAAATGCCGAGTAGACGTACCAGTCGTACCACTCGACGAGATTGCCCACCGAGCCGCCGAAGATGGAGCGGACGCGCCGCGTGGTGCTGATGGTCATTCGGAGCGCCCCTCGAATGCGTGCGTGGTGGTAGTCGCCAGTCGACGCACGCGCTCGACGAGCGCGACGATGAGCGGCGCGAACGAGGCCGGGTCATCGAACGGGAGGGCGTGCGACGCGGTGGGAACGACGTGCAGCGTGGCGCCCGCCGCGTGCGGTGCCGACATCCCGGTGAGCCGCGCTGCCTCCGTCGCCCAGGGGACGGTGACCACCGGATCCAGCGCGCCGCACACGATCGCAACGGGCATCTCGAGCAGGGGCAGCTTCTCCTCGAGGTGATCGGCCAGCGCGGAGCGGAGCGTGTGCCAGAGCCGCAGCGGACCGGCACGCAGGTAGTCCCGCAGCACGATCACGGCGAGTGCGCGCGGCTCGCGCGGGATGTCCAACACTACGCGCATCATCTGGCCCAGCACCGTGCGATGCGCCGGATCCATCGTCGGCGCGTTGAGGACGAGACCGAGCACGCGCGCCGGCATCCGAGTCGCCAGCTCGACGATGACCTGGCAGCCGTGGGAATTGCCGACGAAGACGGCTGGCCCGATGGCGCGGGCGTCGAGCCAGCCGGCGAGCGCGTCGGCCAACTCGGAGACATCGAGCGCGTGCGAGGGAGTCGCGCTCCGGCCGAAGCCGGGCAGATCGAGCCCGGCGACGAGCATCGCGGGATGCTCGCGCGCGAGCCACGCCATGGTTGGCGCGAGGTAGCGCGTGCTGACGCCGAGTCCGTGCACGAAGACGATGGGCGGCACCTGATGCGAGATCGTGTCGTGCGTCGACACGAGGCCGTGCACGCGGACGCCGTTCACCACGTCCCACGTGTCGTGCAGCGCTGCGCCCTGCAGCGCGGCATCGTGCGGCGTCATGCGCTCAGCTCGTTGCCGGCGTCAGCCACCGCGCCACGGCGGGCGGCTCCATCGCCTCCATGCGTGCCACGAGCGCGTCCGGCTCGGTGTCCACGGCGAGCAGGTCGCGATACTCCTGCCGCACGAACCCCTCGCGCACGGCGTGATCCAGGAAGGTGAGCAGGGGCCCATAGAAGCCAGCGACGTTCAGCACGCCGTACGGCTTGCGGTGCAGGCCGAGCTGCCCCCACGTCCAGATCTCGAACAGCTCCTCCATCGTGCCCAACCCGCCCGGCATCGCGAGGAAGCCGTCCGAGAGCTTCGCCAGCAGCGCCTTGCGCTCGTGCATCGAGCTGACGACGTGGAGCGTGGTGAGCCCCGTGTGCGCCACTTCGCGGTCGACGAGATGCTGCGGCATGATGCCGATGACCTCCCCGCCGGCGGCCAGCGCGCCGTCGGCGAGGGCGCCCATCAGCCCGGTCCGTCCGCCGCCGTAGACGAGGCGGCGGCCCGTGGTGGCGAGGAAGCGACCCATCGCGTCGGCGGCGGCCACATAGCCGGGGTCGACGCCAGCGTTGGCCGCGCAGAAGACGCAGACGGTGCGAAGCATGCCGCGAATCTAACCGCCCGTCTCGACGTGTCGATGCGGAGAAACCTATATTCCGCCCTGCTGGCCCCTCTCTCCTGCAACGGCGTGACCACTTCCTCTCTCGCCACCTCGGCTCTTCCGTCGCGCCTCGCCGCCGAGCTGCGCGCCTCGCGCACCGACATCGTGCGACGCTGGCTCGATCGCATCATTGCGCGCGTCACAGTGGAGCCGGGACGCATCTTCCCGTCGGAAGAGCTGCTCGACCACATGCCGCTCCTCGTGGACGGGATAGCCGACTACCTCGAGTCCAGCTCGAACCTCGTCGACAACGCCTCGGCGGTGGAAGCGAAGGCGATGGAGCTCGGCGCGCTGCGCTTCGGGCAGGGGTTCGACGCGTACGAGATCCTCAAGGAGCTCGAGCTCCTCGCCAGGATCCTCTTCCACTTCCTCCAGGAGTCGCTGGAGCGCGTCGCGCCAGATGCGCTGCCCGGCGACGTCGCCCTCTGCTGGCAGCGCGTCGCCGAGTCGACGGAGCAGATCCGCCAGGCGACGATGATGCACTTCCTGCGCATCTCGGCCGAGCAGGTGCGGCTGCGAGAGGAGCGGCTGCGCCTGTTCAACCGCATGGTGTCGCACGAGCTGAAGAACCGCATCGGCGCCATCCGCGGCGCGTCCACGCTGCTGGCCGAGCCGTGGCTCGAGCCCGAGCAGACGGCGCGCTTCCAACGCATCATCGGGCAGAACGCCGAAGGGCTGCAGCGCGTGCTGGAAAATCTGACCGCGCTCTCGCGCCTCGATGGCGACGCGCGGCAGCAGCGCAACATTCTCCTGCCGCAAGCGGCGAGCGAGGTGACGCGCCAGCTGCGCGATGCGGCGAAGCTGGGCAACGTCGAGGTGCGGCTCACTGACCTGCCCACGGTGGAGGTGGACGCTGCGGCGGTGGAGCTCTCGCTCGCCAACTTCATCTCCAACGCGATCAAGTACGCCGACGCGGCGAAGCCGGAGCGGTGGGTGGACGTGAGCGGCGAGCTCGTGGTGCCCACGCAGGAGCGCGAGGGCGAGCTGATCGTGCGCGTGCGGGACAACGGCCTGGGTGTGCCCGAAGCCGTGCGCGACCGGCTGTTCGAGCAGTTCTTCCGCGCCCATGACGACACGGTGAACGGAGTGGAGGGCACCGGGCTCGGGCTCAGCATCGTGCGGGACACGATCGCCTCGCTCGGCGGGCGCACCTGGGCCGAGTTCCCGGAGGAGGGTGGAAGCGTGTTCGCCTTCAGTCTTCCATCGCGCCGCGAGGAGGATGCGGCGGCGGCGGGCACGCGTCGGCCCGAAATGGTCGACATGGGCGACATCGCGAGCTCCACGGGCGGCTGAGCCATGTCGCTCGTCTTCCCGTTCGACCCGAACATCGAGCGCGCCGCGACGATCCCCTCGCGCCTGTACAACGATCCCGTCTATTTGGAGCTCGAGCGCGAGCGGATCTTCGCGCACACGTGGCAGCTCGTGGGCCGCGCCGAGCAGGTGGCGGAGCATGGCCAGTTCTTCACGGCCGACGTCGGCAACGATGCGATCGTCGTCCTTCGCGACGGCGGAGCACTGCGCGGCTTCTACAACGTCTGCCTGCACCGTGCCGGCCCGGTGGCATCGGGGTGCGGCAAGCGCAACACGCTGCAGTGCCGCTACCACGGCTGGACGTACGGGCTGGACGGCGGCCTGCTGCGCGCGCCCGAGATGCAGGGGGTGGCGCACTTCGATCCGGCCGAGATGCATCTCGTTCCCATCCAGATCGCGACGTGGGGGCCGCTGGTGTTCGCGAACCTCGATGGCAAGGCGCCGCCGCTGCTCGAGGTGCTGGAGGACGTCCCGGCGCGCGTCGCCCCATTCCGCTGCGACACGATGCGTTACGTGATGCGGAAGGAATGGGAGATCGCCTGCAACTGGAAGATCTACGTCGACAACTATCTCGAAGGCTACCATGTGCCGGTGGTGCATCCGGGCCTGCACAAGGAGCTCGACTACGACAACTACACGGTCGAGCCGCATCGCTACTTCTCCATCCAGCACGCCCCGCTACGACCGGTGCACGGCGGCGCGACGGATCGGAAATACGATCCCGCGCGCACCGATCTGGCCGAAGCGCTCTACGTCTGGCTCTTTCCCAACGTGATGCTGAACGTGTACATGGGGCAGATGCAGACGAACGTGGTGCTCCCACTCGCGCACGACCGGTGCAAGGTGGTGTTCGAGTGGTACTCGGCCTCTCCACCGCCGGATCCGGCGGCCGATGCGGAGTGGGCGAAGCTGCTCGCGTTCAGCGACGAGATCCAGGACGAGGACATCGCGATCTGCGAAGTGGTGCAGAAGAATCTGCGGTCGCGCGTGTACGACCGTGGTCGGTACTCGGCAGCACGGGAGAATGGGGTGCACCATTTCCATTCGCTGCTGCATGAATTCCTGACGTGAGCTCCGTGTTCGGTCAGCAGTCGAGTGCGCTCCCTGGCGCACGGTCGTCGGCTCTTTTCAGTGTCCGGTGGGTATGGGCATGATCGCCTGAAGGGCATCATGCTTGCTCTTCTCGCGGCTACTCAACCGGGAGGAGAGACCATGACAACGCTTCTTCGTACGGCGCGACGCGGGACAACGATGCTGGCCGTGCTCGCCCTTGGCGCGTGCAGCGGCAACACGGGTGGCCTCGGGAACATTCTCGGCAGCGTCCTGGGTGGCCAGGGCACCGGAGCCGGCAGCCAGGTGAGCGGGACAGTCGACGGCGTCGACACGCGGAACCAGCAGATCGGCCTGCGCCAGTCGAACGGGCAGACGGTCGGCATCGCGTACGACAACAACACGCGCGTCGTGTACCAGAACCAGAACTACAACGTCACCTCGCTCGAGCGCGGCGACCAGGTGACGGTGCGCATCCAGCAGAACGGCAACTCGTACTACACGGACCTGGTGCAGGTCGACCAGTCGGTGCGCGGCGGGTCGGGCTCGGGCACGGTGGCCGGCAACGGGCAGGTGCAGTCGGTGCAGGGCACGGTGCGTCAGCTGGACGTGAACAACGGCCTCTTCGTCCTCGACGGCAACGACCGCAACCAGTACACGGTGTACATGGGCAACACGGTGAGCCGAGCGGACTTTGCGCGATTCCAGAATCTGCGCAATGGGGAGCCGGTGCGGTTCTACGGGGTGTTCATCAGCAACACGCGTGTGGAGCTGCGGCAGTTCTATTAGGCCTCGGTTGTCTCGGGCGCGAGTGAGCGTTGCGCCATTCCGCGGTGAAAGCCGTTTGTCTTTTTTGACTCGATGCGAACCAGCCAGATTTACTTGAGCCGCGCCTCCGTCGTGCGCGGCGCCTTCACGCATGCCGGCCACGTCGTCGGGAACCGGAACTGTCGCCCACCACGAGCTGCCGCCGCGTTGGCGGGGTTGGCTGCCAGCTGCGCCTGCGCATCGGCCGCTGCCTTCACCAGATCTGCCCGGTCACGCGTGATCATCGTCGGGTCCTCGCTGGCGAGATAGGCGAGCATCGCCGTGAGCGTCGCGTTCGACTTGAGGTCGTCGAAGACGACCTTGTCGTACGTGTCGCGGTCCGTGTGCCAGGTGTAGTTGCCGTAGTCCCAGCCTAGCGCGCCGAGGCCGAACGCCGGCAATCCGGCGCAGGAGAAGGCGAAGTCGTCGCTGCCGCCGCTGCCTGGGAAGCCGATCCCACCGTACTGGATCTGTGCCTTCAGCTCTGTCGGGATGCGGTCGAGCCACCGCCGGATGTGCACGTCGGCGTTGGGAAGTCCGGCCGCGCTGAGGCGCACGATGCGTCCCGTGCCGTTGTCCTGGTTGAACAGCGCCTGCATTCCCTGCATGATGTCCGGGTGGTCCTCGTAGAACGACTTCGAGCCCACCTCGCCTTCCTCCTCGCCCGTCCAGTGGCCGACGAGGATCGTGCGCTTCGGGTGCGGATAGACCTGCTTGAGGATCCGCATCGCCTCGAGCATCGTGATCGTGCCCGTCCCGTTGTCCGTCGCGCCGCTCGAGCCGTCCCACGAGTCGAAGTGCGCCGAGAGCATCACGTACTCGTCAGGCTTCTCGCTGCCGCGGATCGAGGCGACCGTGTTGAACACTGGCTGCTCGCCCAGGAGCTGCGCGTCGAGGTTGAGGCGAATCGTCGGCGCCGCGCCACGCTCCGTGAGGCGGAAGACGAGGCCGTAGTCTTCGCAGCTCAGCGATACAGTGGGCGCAACCGTGTTGTACGTCTCGAAGATCTCGCGCGTCCCCCATGCGTTCTTGGGGCGCGACGTGAGCAGGCCGGCGATGCCCGCCTGCTCGAGGCGGACCCCGAGCTCACCACCACCGAGCGCGAGGGAGTAGCCCGTGCCGCGCACGTTGCGTCCACCCCACTCGGTAGCCACTGCGGCGCGGAGGCTGTCCATCCGTGCGCGCGACTCCGGCGTTGCGTTCTGCGCCCAGTCCTCGCTCGGTCGACAGGTTGCCTGCGGCGCGGAGACGAGCACCAGCTTGCCCTTCGCCTGCGGCAGCCACTGCACGAACGCTGCGCTGTCGGCAAACCGTGGCAGGATGATCGTGCCCGAGGTGCGGTCGGTGCCGCCCGTGCCCGGGCTGTAGCCCACCATCGTCGCCTCGAGCGAGCGCACGCGGGGCGTCACGAGATCCACGTGCGAGTGGCCGCGCCGCCAGCCGCGCCATGTGCCGTACTGTTCGTTCCGCGCGTCGATCCCCCAGCTCTTGTATGTGCGCACGAGCCAGTCCTGTGCGGCGCGCGTGGCGGGTGCTCCCTGGAGGCGCGGTCCGAGCGAGTCGAACAGGATGGACGAGAGCTCCATGGTGTGCGAGCTGTCCATGCCGGCCGACCAGATGCGACGGAGCACCGGATCGCTGGTCGGAAAGCTCTGCGCTGCCGCCGATGGCGCGGCGAGTAGCGAGAAGACGGCAAGCAGGGCGAGCGCGGCTGGCGCCACGAGAGAGAGACGACGCATGGCGTGGTATCGAAAGGTGGGAGAATGAGAGCGGGCGATGTCCGGAATCGAGAGCTCCAGTCCCCGACACTCGGCACATTCAGCATACGGCTCGCGTGTCGCCGCCGCTGAGGAGAGGCCGGCGCCGGAGCGCGTGCCGTCTATCGTGACCCGGCGACCTTTCCTATAGTACGTGTAGTACGGTGTCGTACGTGATCCCGCTGCCCTCCATGCTCGGCGACACGTCGTCCCAGCCGCCACATCAAACCGCGCCCATGATCCGTCCTTCCCTCGCGCGATCGAGCGCGCTGCGCTCCCTCGTGCGCTTCCACGTGCTCCCGCTCGTGCTGGCCAGCGCGCCGGCCCTCGCGCAGCAGCCCCGCGCCCTTACATCGGCCGACTACGACCGCGCGGCGAAGATGCTCGCCTTCAACGTGGCGCCCCTCGTCACCGGCGGCGCGGTGCAGGCCACCTGGCTCCCGGATGATCGCTTCTACTACCAGAGCATCACCGCCACCGGGCCGCAGTGGATGCTCGTCGACCCCGCACGCAAGACGCGAACGCCGCTGTTCGATCCGGCAGCGATGGCCGCGACGCTCGGCACGGCAGCCGGCGCAGCGATGGATGCCCGTGCGCTCGGGATGCGACGCGTGGAGGTCGCGACTGACGCGCAGCACGTGACGATCGACGTCGGCAACGGGCGCCGCTACACGTGCGACGTCAAGTCCACCGCCTGTTCGGCCGCGAGCGATCCGGCCACGGTCACACGCGCCGGCGGACGTCGTAACCGCGAGACCGGCAACGCCGTCACCTCGCCGGACGGCAAGCGCGCCGCCTTCATCCGCGACTGGAACCTCTGGGTGCGCGACGTCGCCACGGGGAAGGAGACGCAGCTCACCACGGACGGTACGCCGAACAACGGTTACGCCACCGACAACGCCGGCTGGCAGCACAGCGACCGCGCGATCCTCCTCTGGTCGCCCGACTCGCGCCGGATCGCCACGCAGCAGCAGGACGAGCGCCACGTGGGCGAGATGTATCTCGTCGACACGCGCGTCGGACACAGCAAGCTCTCGCAGTGGAAGTATCCGCTGCCGGGCGACAGCGTGGTGGCGATGATCTCGCGCGTCGTCATCGACGTCGATGGCGGCAAGGTCATCCGCCTCCAGACGCCTCCCGACTACCACCGCGCGATGCTCGGCGACGACCTGAGCATGGACGACCTGAGCTGGAGCCCGGACGCGTCGCGCCTCGCGTACGTCAGCACGTCGCGCGACCACAAGTCGGCCACGGTGCGCATCGCGGATGCGACGACAGGCGCGGTGCGCACGGTGTTCGCCGAGACGTCACCCACGCAGTTCGAGTCGCTCGCCGGCTGGCGCGTCCTCTGGCCGTCGAACGAGATCATCTGGAGCTCGGAGCGCGACAACTGGGGCCAGCTCTATCTCTACGACCTCACGACGGGCGCCCTGAAGCAGAAGATCACGACGGGCGAGGGCCCGGTGCAGGGGATCGTCCGCCTGGACGAAGCTGGTCGCTCGCTGATCGTCGAGGCACTCGGCCGCACCACAGCGGAGGATCCGTACTTCCGTCACTACTACCGCGTGGGGCTCGACGGCCGCGGGTGGACTGCGCTCACCCCGGAGAGCGGCGACCACGCGATCCAGCCGTCGCCGTCGGGCAAGTACTTCGTCGACAGCTACTCCAAGCCCGACATGCCGCCCACGGTCGTGCTCCGCTCGGCCAGCGGCGCCGTCGTGATGCCGATCGAGAAGGCCGACATCAGCCGCCTCGTCGCGAGTGGTTGGAAAGCGCCGATCCCGATCGTCACCAAGGCGCACGATGGCAAGACTGACCTGTACGGGCTGATGTTCCGTCCCACGAACTTCGACGCGAGCCGGAAGTACCCGATCATCAACAATCCGTACCCTGGCCCGCAGAGCGGCAGCGTGGGCTCGCGCAGCTTCAGCGCGGCGCGCAGCGATCGGCAGGCGCTGGCCGAGCTGGGCTTCGTGGTGGTCACGGTCGATGGCATGGGGACGCCGGGCCGCTCCAAGGCGTTCCACGACGCCTACTACGGTGCGATGGGGCGCGACAACACGATTCCCGATCAGGTCGCGGCGATGCGTGAGCTCGGGACTCGCTACTCGTGGGTGGATACCACGCGCGCCGGCATCTACGGCCACTCGGGCGGTGGCTTCATCACGGCCGACGCGATGTTCCGCTATCCGGACTTCTTCAAGGCGGGGATCGCCGAGTCGGGCAACCACGACCAGCGCAACTACGAGGATGACTGGGGCGAGCGCTATCAGGGGCTGCTCGTGAAGAACGGCAGCGCGCCGGACAACTACGACATCGAAGCCAACCAGAGCCTCGCGAAGAATCTCAAGGGCCACCTGCTGCTCGCGCACGGCACGATGGACGACAACGTGCCGCCGTCGAACACCGAGCTGGTGGTGGATGCGCTCATCAAGGCGAACAAGGACTTCGACCTGCTCCTGATCCCCAATGTGGCGCACGGCTACGGGGCAGCGACCAACTACATGACGCGTCGCCGCTGGGACTACTTCGTCCGCTACCTGCTGAATGCCGAGCCGCCGAAGGAGTACGAGATCACGCTGCCGCGCGCGATCCGCGCGGCGCAATAGGCGGCGCGCCAGGCGCCCGACGTCACTCACCTTCAGGCACCCCACCCACCCCTCGTGACATGAGCGATCTCTCCATCACCGAGCCCAGCGCACCGATCGACGACAAAGTGCAGGGCGACCTCACGCCGCCGACCGCACCTGCTGCCGCGTCACGCTGGGAAGACTTCATCGACATCTTCTACGCGCCGGCCAGCGTCTACGCGCGACGCGCGGCGTCGGGGCCGGGCCTCCCGATCGTCGTCGTCACCCTCCTCGTCGGAGGGATCTTTCTCGCGAACAGCGGCGCGATGCAGCCGATCATGGACGCGGAGTTCCAGCGCGCGGCGGCGGCCCAGATGGCCAAGAATCCGCAGATCACGCCGGAGATGATGGAGAGCGGCCGCGGGGTCATGCAGACGTTCGCCAAGATCGGCCCCTTCGTCTTCATGCCGATCGCCATGCTGCTCACGGGCATCGCGCTCTGGCTGTGCGGCAAGGTCGTTGGCGCGGTGCAGCCACTGCGCGCCGCGCTGATGGTCGCCGCCTTCGCGTATGTGCCCAAAGTGCTCGAGGCCGTATTGAATGGCGTGCAGCTACTGGTGCTCGATCCCGCTGGGCTCAATGGGCGCTATCGACTCTCACTGGGGATTGGCCGCATCCTGGATCCCGACACGGCCTCGCCGCTGATGCTCGCGCTCCTCGGACGCGTGGACCTTTTCACCATCTGGGTGACGGTGCTCGGCGTGATCGGACTCTCCGTCACAGGGCGGATCTCGCGTGACAAGGCAGCGCTGGCGGGGGTGATGCTCTGGGTGGTCGGCGCGCTTCCGGGACTGCTTCAGGCAATGCGATAGTAGCGCCCGAACATCTGCGGCACAGAACGACACAGGATGGGCCGGCTTGCAGGTGCGAGCCGGCCCATCCTGTGTCGTTCCCGTGGGCGCCCCGAGCGCGCCTGCTTCATCCGTGACCTTACCGTGACTTGGCCCCGCAGCAGCGTCCCCTGGCGCACTGGACCGTTCCCTTGCGACATTGGGGGGCGCCGCTCTTTCCTCCGTCCGGTCGAGCCACAAACACATGTACCAGCTTCGGACGTTTGGTGCACTCGACCTGACCGGGGTTGACGGGAGCTCCGTCGACGTCCTGCTCGCGCAGCCCAAGCGATCGCTCCTGCTGGTGTATCTAGCCTCGGCGCTGCCACACGGCTACCACCGGCGCGACGTCCTGGTCGCACGCTTCTGGCCAGAGCTCGACAGCGAGCGGGCTCGCGGCGCGCTCCGGAAGGGGCTCCACTTCCTTCGGAGCTCCCTCCGCGACGCCGTGCTCACGCGCGGCGACGAGGTGGCGGTGGACGCGGCGATGGTGCGCTGCGACGCGGTGGAGTTCGAGCGTGCGGAGGCCGATGGACGATACACCGACGCGATGGCGCTCTATCGCGGCGAGTTTCTCCCGGGAATCTTCGCCAAGGACGCGCCGGACGTGGAGCGCTGGATCCAGAGCGAGCGCACGCGTCTGGCCGGCATCGCTGCACGTACGGCGTGGACGTTGGCCGAGAGCGCCGTCAGCAGCGATCCGGCGGCCGCGGCGCACTGGAGCGCGCTCGCGCGCTCGTTCACTCCGGATGACGAAGGCGCGCTTCGTCGGTTGATGATGCTGCTCGACCGGATCGGTGCTCGAGCGGCCGCGCTCCGCGCATATGACCAATTTGCCGGCGCGCTCGCCAGCGACTACGCCGGCGCGCAGCCTGCTGACAGTACACGCGACCTGCGGGACCGGCTCCTAATCGAGCGCACCGGGCCGACGTTGACGCAGCCGCCCGCCGCGACCGTCCCGCCATCGCTCAGCGCTGAGTCAGCCACTGCGTCGGCACTCGCGCCCGCGAGCGTGTCGACGCCTGCGTTCACCGCTCGGGACGACATCGTGGCATCCCCGACTCGCCCCACATCACGCGCGCGCGCCGGCAGTGCGCTGATGGCACTCGGCGGTGTGGCGGCGCTGCTCGCCGTCGCGTTCACCCTCCGGCCACGGCCAGCCGCGATCGCGAGCGCCACGGAGCTCGACACCAGGGTGGCGCGCACCGTCGCCGTGATGCCCTTCACCATTCGCGGTGGACGGATCGCCTACCTGCGAGAAGGGATGGTCGATCTCATGAGCATCGGCCTGGACGGCGCAGGAGAGATCCGCCCGATCGAGCCCGCCATGCTCCTCGGCTACCTCGCCACCGACACGTCCGATGCCGACGAAGTGACGCGTGCCCGCTCGGCCGCGCGGCGGTTCGGCGCCGATCGATTCGTGCTCGGCACCATCGTCGATGCCGGTGGGCGACTCGAGGCGCGTGTGGGCGTCTACACCACGGCGGATATCGGCAGCACTCCGTTCTCCGTGGCAGTGGCATCCGCCAACGAGTCGAACGTCGTGGCGCTGGCCGATGAGCTCACGCGCAAGGTGGTCGCGGCGACGCTCGACTCGCGCACGCTGCGACTGAGCCAGCTCGCGGCACGCACCACGACGTCGCTCCCAGCGCTCAAGAGCTACCTGAGCGGCGCGCAGGCGCTGCGTGCCGGGCGCTACGACGAGGCCATTGCCGCCTTCGATGACGCGGTGCGCGCGGACACGACGTTCGCGCTCGCCTACTACGGGCTGAGCATGGCTCGTGGATGGGCGAGTGGCGGGGCGGATCACAACGCCACGGTAGCCGCCGGCCTCGCGGTCCGTCACGCCAGCGGGCTGTCGCAGCACGACAGTCTGCTGCTGGTCGCGCATTTCGATAACTGGGTCGGCCGCATGACGCAGGCGGAGCAGGAGTATCGCCGCCTTGTCGCCAGCTATCCCACGGACGCCGAAGCGTGGCACGAGCTCGGCGAAGTGATCTTTCACGGAGGGGCCACGACCGGACACGCGATGCGCGACGCGCGCGACGCGTTCACGCACGTCGGCACGCTCGACGCGATCCACTTCAGCGCGCTCAACCACCTCGCGCGCATCGCCGCGGTGGAACACGACTCCACCGCGCTCGACTCGCTTGCCCGACACGTCGAGCGAGCCGCCCCGGGCGATCCACGCGTCGCCGAGATCCTGACGCTCCGCGACTTCGTCGCGGGAGGCGCAATCACCCGCGCGCGACTGGTCGCCGCAGCGGCAGCGCGCAGTGATGGCGACATCCTCGCGCTCGCGCGCGATCTCGCCACCTACGCCTCGGCGTGGCGCGAGGCGGAAGCGGTCGCGCTGCACCTCACCGCGCCGGCCCGGCCAGCCGCGGTGCGGGCGCTCGGATGGACGACGGTCGCCGAGATCCGCGCTGCCGCCGGCCGGCCGGCGGCGGCGCGTGCGGCCGCGGCGCAGGCCCGTGTCTTCGATGCGCGTCAGGCGGCCGACATGCGCGGCTATCTCGCGTCCTTCTCCTTCCTCCCCGCGAGCGCCGGCGAGCTTGTGGCAGCGCGCGAGGAGCTGCTCCACCGCGACGACAAGCGCCCAGCCGCGCCCGATGCGGCGCACGCACCCGAAGCGGCGCTCACCAGTGGCGCCTCACCGGGCGCGCCTCAGCTCCTCCTCACCGCGATCGCTGTGCGCAGCGCGCGTCCGCTCACCGCACCGTCTGCGCGCGACTCGCTCCTCGAGCTGTGGACCGACGCGATGCGACTTGTCGCACTCGCGGCCAGCCATCCGCAGGACGGTGCGATGCATGCCCGTGCCCGCACGAGCATCGACGAGCTCGCGACGCAATGGATCGCCGCGCAGCAGGGCGCCACGCCGCGCTCCGAGAACATCATGCGACTCGCACGCGCTGAGCTCCTGCACCGCATCGGAGACAACGCGGATGCGGTGCACTGGTACGCCACCTTTCCCGCCTTCGGGCGCGACGACGCGATCTGCCGAGCCGCCGCGGCATTCGGCCGCGCCGAGAGCGAAGAGGCGCTCGGCGACCGCCGCGCTGCTGCGC
>JAYUTY010000255.1:0-4988 GCA_043754875.1 Gemmatimonadota bacterium | reverse complement strand
GTCGTCTCGCCCCCACCCTCGCGGATGCGAATTTTCTTCGCCGCCGGACTGTTCTGGACGTCCGTGGCGTGCTGCGTGATCGCCCAGCTCCTGATCCTGCGCTCCGTGCGCGGCGGCCGCCACGTGCGGGTGAGCGGAAGCACGGTGCCGCGCTCTCGCGAGGCGGTCGAGCTGCTGTGGGCGGTAGTGCCGGCGATCGCGCTGGTGGTACTCCTGACGTTCACCTGGCGCGCCGTGCAGGCCGCGAATGGCGGGACGGCAACCAGCGTCCGGCATACGGAGACTGACACGCCATGACGACGCTTCGCCGCTTCTCGTACGCCGCGTTCGGCGTCGCGAGCACGCATCTCGTGTTCGGCGCCATCGTGCGCATCTCGGGCTCCGGCATGGGGTGCGGCGACAACTGGCCGAAGTGCTATGGCGAGTGGCTGCCCAGGCTCGACCACTCCACGCTGATCATCGAGCTGTCGCACCGCGTGCTGGCGGCGCTGCTGCTGACGACGCTGCTCGCGCTGCTCGCGGCGGCATACCGCCGGCGGGAGGAGGCGGGAGTCGGGGGGCGCGGCGGCGTGCTGCGCATGGCGGCACTGGCCGTGACCCTGGGCTTCTCGGCTGCGATCCTCGGGGCGGTCACGGTGAAGTACGGGAATCCGCCGTGGGCCACGGTGTTCCACTGGACGGTGGCGATGAGCCTCGTCGCGACCACGGCGGCCACGGTCATCCGCGCGGGAGGGTTCGGTGGCGCAGCGGCACGCCTCGGCGGCGCGTCGGCGAGGACGATGCGGGGCGCGCGCGCCGGCGCGGCGATGGCGCTGACGGCGGTCGTGATGGGCGGGCTCACCGCCAAGTATCCCGGTGCGTCCGTCGCGTGCCGGAGCTTTCCGCTCTGCGGCCGCAACCCCGACGTGCTGCTCTCGTCCGTCTGGGTCCAGTCGATCCATCGCGTGCTGGCCGTGCTCGTGGTGCTGCATCTCATCGGGCTGGTGATGGGCGCTCGCCGTCGGCGCGAGGCATCCATCGTGCGGCGCGCTGCGACTGTCGCGCTGTCGCTTGGCGTGCTGCAGCTTCTCGTGGCCGGCGCGATGATCGGCATGCACCTGCCACCGGTGCTTCGCTCCCTGCACGAAGCGGTCGGCGTGAGCTTCTGGATCGCGACGTTCGTGCTCGCCTATCTCGCGCGCATCGCGAGCGGCGCCGCGGCCACGTCCTCGGCGCCGGGCGTCGCGACTCGCACGCGCGAGCTGGAAGAGCTGGCGGGCGCCGCGGCCGTGCCGCAGTGACCGACGCCGTCACGAGCGAGCTTCGGCGGCAGAGCTTCGCGCGCGATCTCGTCGCGCTGACCAAGCCACGCATCATCTCGCTGCTCCTCGTCACGACGATCGCGCCGATGTACGTCGCCGGCCGGCCGGGCTGGCCGCTCGTGCTGGCCGTGTTCATCGGCGGCTACCTGATGGCCGGCGGCGCGAACGCGGTGAACATGTACATCGACCGCGACATCGACGACCGGATGTCGCGCACGCGGCTGCGACCCATTCCAAGCGGGCGGATGCGCGCCGAGGTGGTGCTCGCCTTCGGCATCCTCTGCGCGACGACGGCGACCTTCCTGCTCGCGCGCGTCGCGAACGTGCTCACGGCGGCGCTCGCGCTGGGCGGCTTCTACACCTACGTCTTCATCTACACGCGCTGGCTCAAGCGCAGCTCGCCGCAGAACATCGTGATCGGCGGCGCGGCCGGTGCCTTCCCGCCACTCGTCGGCTGGGCGGCGGTGACGGGACGCGTCGACCTGATGGCGATCTACCTGTTCCTGATCGTCTTCTACTGGACGCCGCCGCACTTCTGGGCGCTCGCGCTCAACAAGCAGGTGGACTACGGGCGCGCCGGCGTGCCGATGGCGCCGCTGGTGTGGGGCGAGCGCGAGACGATGCGCAACATGCTCTGGTACACGCTGATCCTCCTGCCGCTCACCTTCCTGCCGGTCGCGTTCGGCGCGCTGGGGCTGCCCTATCTCGCGGCCGCGGTGCTGCTGGGCGGCTGGCTCCTGCTCGGCGTCGTGCGTGTGCTGCGCGCCGACGACTTCGTGAAGCCGGCGTGGTCGGTGTACAAGTACTCACTGCTCTACCTCGCCCTGCTGTTCGTGGCGATGGTGGTGGACCGGGCACTGGTGTGACGGCAGCGGAACGTGCATGACTGACCATGCTTCGACGGCGCCACGCGAGCTCCCGCTGCTGATCGGCCGCGGCCCGGGCGCGAATGCGCCCGAGACACTCCTGCTCATCGGGGTGCCGGACGCGCAGGGTGTCGTCCACGTACGCGCCTGGACGGCCGACAACTGGAGCTCGCCGCCGAGCACGCGCGCCGAGCGTGCGGCGGCGCTGCTCACGTGGCTCGAGGCACAGGCCAACGCCGGCCGCTCGATGAATCAATCTCTCTACGCCGTGCAGCTCTGGCTGCGCGGCGAAGGCACCTCGACGCGATAGCGTGACTGCTCCAGCCTCTCCGTCCCCAGCTCCCGCTACGCCGCGCAAGCTGCGATCGCCCAAGCCGCTGACCGCACTCCTCCCGCGCGTTCGCCCGTACACCGGGCGGCTGCTCGTGTGCGCCGTGTGTCTGCTGATCGCCGCGGCGGTGGGACTCGCCTTTCCGCAGGTCGTGCGTCACCTGCTCGACGCCGCGTTCCAGCAGCGCGATCGCGCGGCGCTCGACCGCATCGCGATCGGGCTCGTGCTCGCCTTCGCGCTGCAGGGCGCGATGAACTTCATCCAGGTCTTCCTGCTCACGAGCACGGCGGAGCGCGTCGTCGCCAAGCTGCGCGAGGACGTCTTCGCGCATCTCGTGCGCCTCTCGCCGGGCTTTTTCACCGAGCGTCGCACGGGCGAGCTGACGAGCCGACTGTCGGCCGACCTCGCGGTGCTGCAGACGCTGATGGGCACGTGGGTTTCCGAGCTGTCGCGACAGACGCTTTTCCTGATCGGCGGCGTCGTGCTGTTGACGCTGACGCATCCCCGTCTGACGACGACGACGCTCGCCGTGGTGCCAGTGGTGATCGGCTCGGCGTTCTTCTTCGGGCGGAAGCTGCGTCGCGCCAGCACCGGCGTGCAGGACCGCGTGGCCGAGGCGATGGGGATGGCGGACGAGGCGTTCTCGCAGATCCGCACCGTGCAGAGCTTCGTGCGCGAGGAGGAGGAGACGCGGCGGTATGGCTTCCTCCTCTCCGACGTGGTGAGAGCGGCGATCGCGCGCGCGCAGATCCGCGCGCTGCTGTTCGGCGTGGTGGGCTTCGTCGCGTTCGCCGGCGTCGTCGCCGTGCTGTGGCAGGGAGGCCGCCTGGTGCTGGAGGGGGTGCTCACACCGGGCGCGCTCGTCTCGTTCCTGCTCTACGCGATCACGGTCGCGGCGGCGGTCGGCTCACTCGCCTCGCTGTTCGGAAGCTATCAGGAGGCGATCGGCGCTGCGCAGCGCGTCTTCGAGCTGCTCGACATGGAGCCGACGGTGGCCGAGCCAGTCACGGTGACGCCGCTTCACCATCCGGTGCGTGGTGCCGTCGCCCTGCACGGCGTGAGCTTCCGCTACTCGCCCGACCTGCCAGAGGTGTTGAGCGACGTGTCGTTCACGATGGCGCCAGGCGAAGTCGTGGCGCTCGTGGGTCCGAGCGGCGCGGGCAAGACGACGGTCGCGTCGATCATCCCGCGTTTCTGGGACGTGACGAGCGGCTCGATCACGCTCGACGGTGTGGACGTGCGCGAGCTCTCGTTCGCCGACCTGCGCGGTTCGATCGGGCTCGTGCCGCAGGAGCCTGCGCTGTTCAGCGGCACCGTGCGCGAGAACATCGCCTACGCGCGCCCGGATGCGAGCGACGCCGACGTGCTCGCCGCGGCGCGCGCGGCGCATGCGACGGAGTTCATCGACCGCCTGCCCGAGGGGCTCGCCACGCGCGTCGGCGAGCGCGGCGTGAAGCTCTCGGGCGGGCAGCGGCAGCGCATCGCGCTCGCGCGCGTCTTCCTGAAGAATCCCGCCGTCGTGGTGCTCGACGAAGCGACGTCGAGCCTGGATAACGAGAGCGAGCGATTGGTGGAGGAGGCGATGGAAGAGCTGCTGCGCGGACGCACGACGCTCATCATCGCGCATCGCCTGCGCACCGTGCGCCGCGCCGACCGGGTGCTCGTGCTCGACCACGGCCGCGTCGTGGAAGAGGGAACGCACGAGGAGCTGGTGGGCGGCGCAGGCGTCTACGGAAAGCTCTACCGTGCCGAGCTGCGGGACTGAGCGAGCGGCACGCTCACGGTCGCCGCGCGTCCCGCCGCGATCTCCACCGGCTGCGAATAGGGCGCGGCGCGCTCGTGCCACGCGCGGAGCGTGTATTTGCCTGGCGGGATTCCCTCGATGGTGAAGGAGCCATTCGCTGACGTCACGACGAAGTAGGGATGGTCGAAAACCGCGAGATACGCGCGAGGCCAGGGATGGTCGCGGTCCGTCACCTCCACGAGGCCAGGTGCGCGCGCTGGCAGCTCGGTGGGGATCACCTGCTCGTCCTGGCCGAGGAGGACGGTGACGCGCGGCTTCGCCTCGCCACCGGCGCTCCAGGTGAGGTGCTGCCGGAAGAAGTCGTGGCCGAGCACATTGACCGCGCTGCCGACGACGGCCGCCTGCACACGCGGCTTGAGGCGGCAGTGATCGCTCTCCAGCTCGAGCCGCCGCTCGAATGGCAGTGGTTTGCCGGAGCGCACGCCATCCAGCCACACCACGACGAAGGCGAGGCCGCTCCCCTGCTGCTGGACGGACTCGTCCGGAATCGCCGCGCCGCAGAGCGCACTACTCGGCCCAGTTGGCATCGGCGCGGCGGGCGCGACCAGGCCGGCGAGCGTCACGGTGCCGCTGACCGTTCCCGGGGAGGCGACCGCCACGGCAGCGTACGCCGGCCTGGACGGGCGGATCACCACCTCGCCGACCGGCTTCGCGAGCGAGGTGCTGGCGCCCGTACGCGGCAGGGC
>JAYUTY010000254.1:0-4992 GCA_043754875.1 Gemmatimonadota bacterium | reverse complement strand
AGCGGTCGAGCATGCGCGGATGCGGCTCCGGATTGGCCGCCGCGAAGACGATCACGACCTGATCCACATTTGCGGCGACGATGCGCTCACCATGGCCGCCACCCGGAGCCCGGCGCGCCAGGCGAGAGCGACGCGGGAGAATCTCGGCAATTGCCGACGCCGCAGTCGCATCCTCCCGCTCGAGCAGCACGCGATCGCCGACAGCGAGCTTGAGCGTGTCCATGGCCGACGAGATCGTGTCGCGCCGCAGAGAGCCGTCGGCGCGGCGGCCGGAGTTGGACTTCTTCACGCGGCCCCGGAGCGAGGCCTCGACGATCTCGCCGTCGTCGCGCTGCACGCGCCAGATGCCGCCCGTGCCGCTCAGCACGAGGCCCTGCATCGGCGCGCCGCTCGGCGCAGTCGGGTTGTCCGGCGTCAAGTCCTGCGTCGTCTCGTCCGTCATTCGCTCGTGTCCTCAGGGTCACGCATCACGTCCCACCATTGCCGGACGGGAGCACTTCCCGCCCGTTCGGCGATCAGGGCATGCAGCACGCCGCGCACCTGACCGAGCGAGAGCGCCCCGACGACGGCGTGGGCATCCGCTTCCGTATCGCTCTCGGCCAGGAAGTCGGATTCGAGGTGGCCGCTGGGCGAGGTGCCCCCGACGCGTGCCCACTGCACGAAAAGGAGATAAGCGCCCCAGGGACGTTCGGCGTCGCCCGTGGTTGACGTGACGATCTCGACGCTGTAGGAGAAGCCGTCACTGCCCTCGAAGGCCGCGGGGCGCGCATGCACCGCCGCGTAGCCAGCGATGGTGTTGGCGTCACCGCGCGAGTGGTCGGCAGGAAGATGCTGCCCAGTCACGGGTCACGCACTATTTGCCGGCGTGCAGCGCCTCGCGGAGCACGCTGCCCGTGATGAAGGCGACGTTGGCAGGGCGTTCGGCGAGACGGCGCATGAGATAGGGATACCACTGCGTCCCGAACGGGACGTAGCAGCGGACGCGATAACCTTCCTTGACGAGCGACTCCTGGAGGTCGCGTCGGATGCCGTAGAGCATCTGGAACTCGAAGCGGTCGGGCCGGATGCTCTGCTCGCGCGCCCATCGCTTGGCCTCGGCGATGATCGCCGGGTCGTGCGTCGCGATGCCGGGGTAGTTGCCCTTGAGCATCAGCTCCTGCATGCACTTCACGTAGTTCGCGTCCACGTCCTTCTTGTCCGGATACGCGACGGTGGGCGGCTCCTTGTAGGCGCCCTTGCAGATGCGCACGCGCGCGCGGAGCGTGTTCATGTGCTCCACGTCGGCGAAGGTCCGATAGAGGTAGCTCTGCAGCACGACGCCGACGTTGGCCTTGTACGTGGGGTAGAGCCGCTCCTCGAACAGCTTGAGGGTGATGTCGGTGTAGGCGCTGGACTCCATGTCGAGGCGCACGAATGTCTCGTACTGCTGCGCGCGTCCGAGGATGTCCTGCATGATCGCCACGCACAGCTCGTGATCGATGTCGAGCCCCATGGCCGTCATCTTGACGGAGACGTTCGCGTCGAGCTTCGACTCCTGGATCCGGTCGAGGAGCTGGAGGTACTCGTCGCGTGCCGCCCGAGCTTCCTTCTCGGTGTAGACGCTCTCGCCCAGCAGGTCGAGCGAGGCGGTGATTCCCTTCGCGTTGAGCTCGCGGACGACGGCGAGCGCCTCGTCAACAGTCTCCCCCGCGACGAACCGCCGGGCAAAGTGCTTCGCGAGCCGGTTGTTGCGCACGAACTTGAAGACGTGCGGCTGGCCGGAGAGATAGAGCAGTGCGTTGCGCAGCATGAGTCCTCGAGAACGTCAGCGGCCCTGCGGACGTGGAGTCAGATAATGTAATCGGCGCGTGAGGGCTGGTCAGGGTGCCATGAGGCGCCTGACCGGAAAGGGAGCCCCGGTCCGGAGCAGCACATCGAAGGCATTCCACGTCGTGAGCCCATCGTCGGACTCCGGATCGAGTAGCAGCGCCGCGAGGCGCCCACGTGGCTGGGCGGTGCGAACGACGCGGCCCACGCTGAGCGCCGCTCCGGTGCTGGCCACTTGCCAGTGGCCCACGAGCCGCACCTCGCGGTGACCCTGGAAGGGGCGGGTCGCGCGCACGATGGAGTCCAGGACGAATTCCTCGATCGCGCCGAGCTGGGCGGTCGCTTGGGCGTCGGCGACCACGATGCCGTGCGCGACGAGGCGCGCGACGAGCGCGGAGTCGTCGGGTACCAGATAGAGCGCCGGCAGCGGTCGCGAGAGCACAGGCACGAAGCGATCGAACACCGGCATCTCGCCGGTGCGCAGGGTGCCGGTGCGGCGAAGGCCACGCGGCACGCCGGGCTGCGTGAGTGAGGAGTCGCCGGTGCGTGCGAGCAGCTCGAAGCGAACGGGCTGCGGGGGCGCGGACGACGGCAGCGCGGAGCGGAGCGCGACGACGGTGCCCGGTGCGGCGAGTGCCGCATCGGCGGCTCGCTCGCGGGCCAGGAGATCGCCCGAGCGCTCGGCGACGAGCGAGAGCAGCTCGCGCACGAAGCTTGATGTCACGCGAACGCGGCGCTCCAGCGGATCGTGCGAGAAGGCCTCGCCGAGCACGGAGACACGGTTGCGCAGCCCGTAGTAGTTGGTGCCGAAGCGCGGGCGATGGTCGTAGGTGAACCAGCCGGCGTGCGTGCTGTCGGTGCTGATCTCGAGACCGCCGCGATCGTTGAAGTTGCCGTAGTCGAAGGTCTCGATCCCGTGCCGGGTGCGCATGCGCTGGCGCACAGTGCCCAGCAGCTCGCGTGTGAAGTCGCCCAGCGGCGCGGCCGGATGCAGCGACGGCGCATAGGTGAGCGCGTAGCCGTGGAAGCTGCCGTCGGTGGTGTGCAGGTCCACGAAGACGTGCGGATCCCACAGGTTGAACATCGCGAGCGACGCACGCGTCTCGGGCGCTTCGGCCTTGATGTAGTCGCGATTGAGATCGAGCCCCTGCGCATTCGGACGCTGGCCGACGAGCTCAGGGCCGTTCTGCTCCGAGCGCTGGCGGCCCTGCGGGCCGACCTTCTCGTTGCCGTCGGCGTTGTAGATCGGGACGGCGACGAGGATGATCGAGTCGAGCACATTGGGACGCTGCTCCAGCGCGAGATCGCGCAGGAGCGCGAGCAGCGCCTCCTTTCCCTCGACCTCGCCCGCGTGGATGTTGCCCTGCACCAGGACGATCGGCCGGCCGCTCGCGCGTGCTTCGGCCGCGGTACGCACGAGCGGTCGCGACGCGATGACGTATGGGATCGCGCGGCCTTCCATGGTCTGGCCCATCGTGCCGAACGCCAGCGGTGCGCCTCCGGTCCGGAGCGCATCGAGGAAGGCGATCACATCGTCGTAGCGCGACGTCTCGGCGTAGGCCGTCCGCTCGGCGCGCGTGACTGGCCGCGCCGTTCCGGAGCGCACCGAGACGAGACCCGGCGCACACGACGATGTGAGACCTGTCGCGCCGAGCAGCGCGATCACCACCGTGGCGGAACACATGCGCCGCGCCGCGTGCGCCAGCCTTACGCCGGTCACAGCTTCTCGAGCAGGAAGCGCGTGAGCGACGAGAAGAGATGCTGCGACGTGTTGCCGCCCGAGATCGAGTGAGTGCGATTGGGATAGAGCAGCATGTAGAACGGCTTGTTGGCCGCTTCGAGCGCGTTCGCCAGCTGATACGTGTTCTGCGGATGCACATTGTCGTCGCCGGTGCCGTGCACGAGCAGCAGGCTGGCGCGCACGTTGTTCACATAGTTGAGCGTGGAGCCGAGCCGATAGTTCTCGCCGTTCTGCTGCGGCGTCCACATGTAGCGCTCGGTGTAGATGGAGTCGTAGAGATCCCAGTCCACCACGGGCGCGACGACGATGGCAGCCTTGAAGACGTCGCCACCGCGCGCGGCGCTGAGTGAGCTCATGTAGCCACCGTAGCTCCAGCCCCAGATGCCGACGCGGCTCGCGTCGCCCCAGCTCTGGCGGCCCACCCAGCGCGCCGCGTCTATCTGGTCCTGCGATTCCTTGATGCCGAGGTGGTACTGCGTGGTCTTCCGGAAGTCGCGGCCGCGCCAGGCCGCGCCGCGGTTGTCCACGCACAGCACCACGTAGCCCTGCTGCGCGAGACTCTGGTGCCAGAGGTAGCGCGTGCCGCCCCAGGCGTCGTTCACGGAGGGGTTGGCCGGCCCGCCATAGACGTAGAGCAGCACGGGATACTTCCGCGTGCTGTCGAAGTTCGCCGGGACGATTCGGTACCCGTCGAGCTGCGTGCCGTCGGGCATCGGCACCTTGAGGAACTCGGGCTGCCGGATGCTGAGCGCGGCGAGACGCGACTTGAGCGCGGCGTTGTCCTGCAGCACGCGGATCGGCGTCATCGCCGGCAGCGCGTAGAGGGTGGCCACCGCGGGCGAGCTGATCGTGGAGTAGATGTCCACTGCGTAGCGCGCGTCGGGGCTGATGTTGAACGCATGCGTGCCGCGCTCCTTCGTGACGCGCTCCATCGCGCCGCCGCCCAACTTCACGCGATAGACATTGCGCTCCATCGGCGTGGGAGCCGCGGCCGAGACGTAGACGACGCCATTGGCCTCGTCCACGCCGAGAACGCCGAGCACGTCGACGCCGTTCTCGGTGAGCTGCCGGACGACGCGCCCGTCACGACCGTACAGGAAGAGCTGCCGGAAGCCGGTGCGGTCGGAGAGCCAGAGAAACTGCCGCTTGTCCGACCCGAGCCAACGCAGGTCGCCGCTCTCGACGTCGACGTAAGCGGAGTCGCGATCGGTCATGATCGTGCGGCCGCGGCCGCTCGTGGCGCTGAGCATCAGCACGTCCACGAGGTTCTGCCGGCGCGGCAGGCGCTGGACGACGACCGAGTCGCTGCCCACCCACTCCATGCGCGCGAAGTACTGGCCCGTATCGGAGCCGACGTCGAGCCAGACGGGGCGAACGGTGCCGAGGCGCAGCACGCCGACCTTGACGCGCGAGTTGGGCTCCCCCGCCTTGGGATAGCGAAGCGT
>JAYUTY010000253.1:0-4999 GCA_043754875.1 Gemmatimonadota bacterium | reverse complement strand
ACTGATGCTCTCGGCGGTGAACGATGCTGGCACAGCGACCGTCGCGCTTGCGCAGGGTGCGATGGACTATCTGATCAAGCCCATCGAGATGCCGGAGTTGCAGCGCGCCGTGGAGCGCGCCGCGCATCGCCGGCAGCTGGAGATCGAGCGGCGCAACGTGGAGCGTCTCATCCGGGAGGAAGTCGCGACACGGACGGCTGAACTCGAGCAGGAGCAGCGTGCGATGCACGCGCTCACCCTGGGCGTCGCGGACTCGTTGATCAACGCCATGGAGGCGAAGGACGTCTATCTGCGCGGCCACTCGCGCCGGGTGGCTGAACAGGCGGCTTCCATCGCTGAAGAGCTGGGACTGGACGCCGACATCGTCGAGAACGTGCGGCTCGCCGCCCGACTGCACGACGTCGGCAAGATCGGGATCCGGGAGGACATCCTCAACAAGCCGGGCAAGCTGACGGCCGAGGAATACGCGCACGTGAAGGAGCACGTGAACATCGGGATGGAGATCCTGGCCCCGCTCAAGCACATCCCGACGGCGCTCGAGTACGTGCAGGACCACCATGAGCACTGGAACGGCGGCGGCTACCCGCGCGGCCTGGCCGGCGAGCAGATCTCGATCGGCGGCCGGATCCTGGTCGCCTGCGACGCCTTCGACGCACTCACCTCCCGGCGCGCCTTCCGCGACGCGAGGGATCCCGATGAGACCGTGGCCTATCTGGAGGATCAGGTAGACAAGATGCTCGATCGGCGGGTGTTCGAGGCGCTCAAGGTCATCGTGCTACGCCGGAAGACGTTGCACTTCATCGACGACCTGCACGCCTGAGGACTCCTCGCGAGGCGGGCTCTCGACAGAATGATCCGGCGGCGGTAGAGTGACGCAGCGCCGTCTCGCGGCGCGCCGCGGCACCAGGGCGGCATACGTCATTCGGGAGAGTCTCATGTTGCGCTCCGCTTTGGTCGCTTTCTGGCTCGCGGGCCTGCTCGCCGCCGCGCCGCTCACTGCACCAGTCCCAGCAACCGCAGCGGCCCCACACGCCGCACGCAAGACGGTCGCCGTGCTGTACTTCGACAACCGGACGGGTCGCTCGGACTACGACGCACTCGGCAAGGGCATCGCGTCGATGATGATCAGCGACCTCTCGTCCGTGTCGCAGATCCAGCTCGTGGAGCGTGACCGGCTCCAGGATCTCGTAAAGGAGATGGACCAGCAGCACACCACGTATTTCGACACTACCACCGCGCAGAAGGTGGGGAAGCTCGCCGGAGCGGAGTACGTCGTCGTGGGATCGTTCGCGACCCTGCGGCCACAGATGCGCATCGACACACGCGTCGTCCGCGTGCAGACGGGGGAGATCGTCAAATCGGCGCAGGTCACGGGCAAGGAGGACGACTTCTTCGAGCTCGAACAGAAGCTCGCCAGCAGGCTGGTGGACGGATTGGGTATCGCGCTCTCGCCGGAGGAGCAGCGCCGGCTCCGCGACCAGCAGCAGGCCAACCGCGTCGATCATCTCGCGACGCTGGTCGATTTCTCCAACGCGCTCACGTTGTATGATCGCGCCGACTACCTGAGTGCAGCCGAGCGGATGGTGCCGGTCGTGCAGGCGGCGCCGAACGCGATGTTCATCCGGACGGCGTACGACGAGATGAAGCGCCGCGGCGCGGACGCGGCGAAGAATCGCGTGAAGGATCGGGTCCGGTCGGGACTGGGAGGACTCCTCCGCCGCCCGTGAGGCGCCTGATGGCGCTCGAGCGCCGTCTCAGGCGGCCGCGCCGCTCGCCATCCGCACCAGCGCGTTCACGAGCTGCGCCGAGGTAAAGGGCTTCGCGAGCATGGGGCAGCGCCAGCGCGTGCAGACGTGCGCGGCGGCCGCCCCGCTCGCGTCTCCCGACATCAGGAGGGTGCGCGGCAGCAGCTCCGGGAACTCGTAGCCCAGCTGCGCCATGAACCAGCCCCCGCTGCCGTCCGACATCTTGAGATCGGTGACGACGAAGTGCACGGCTGCGCCGTCGCGGAGCTGAACCAGGGCGTTGCGGCCGCTGATCGCCTCGAGCACCGCGTAGCCCGCACGCTCGAGGTAGCGCCGCACTACCCCTCGCATCGTCGCGTCGTCGTCGATCACGAGCACGCTTGGCGGCGCATCCGGCGCCACGACAGGCAGCACGAAGGGGTGCGCGTCATGGGGCAGGGGACTACCCAGTGCGTCTGTGCTGGGGCCACGCTCGGGGGCCTCCAGCAATTCGGGGTGCACGGCCGACAGCAGCTGGCCGCTCAGGTAGCACCCCAGGCTCAGGTTGCTCGCCGGATCCACACGTGGCGTCGCGAACAGTCGCACCGTCACCCGCGCACCATCTCCTCGAACGCACGGCTGGAATGCCGCCCAGCTTCCCAGTTCATGAAGATCTGTCTGCATCGCCTGGAACACGATGTCGCGCTGCGGACCCGCCTCCAGTAGCTCGCGCGCGTCCTGACCAGCCCAGTCGGCATCGAGATGTTCCAGCGCGCCCTCGAGCCCCACGGCATGGATGATCCGCCCGCCCAGGTCGAGCGTCAGGATGAACTGACCTGGCGTGCGCTCGAGGTGCGCACGGCGGCGCTCCGCCTCCGTGGCCGCATCCTCGTCCGTCACGTCGGCCATCAGCAGCGTGACGAGTGGCGAGCCGCCCCGCTGCGGGATCGGGATCACCTGGACCAGAAAGAGGCGGGCGTCCCCCTTGTCGCACACGAAGGTCACGCGCTCCTCGGCCGAGCGGCCCTGGAAGGCGCGCATGAGCAGCATCGCCGCGCCGCGCTGCTCCCCCTCCGGCACTCTCGAGAGCAGCTGCATCCGCATCAAGGCCGACTCCGTGGCGCCGAACACGGTGCACGCCGCCGGGTTGGCGGCGATCACGTGCGCGTCGCGATCGACGGTGAGGATGGGGTTGGGCGCGTAGAGCAGGAGTGCGCGGTAGCGATCTTCGACTGACATCGGCGACGAGGGGGGGGGGTCGCTTCAGTATCGGCGGCCGTGTCTCGATGCTGAACTGCCGGGGCGCCGGTGTGCCCGGCCCCGTCGCCGTGAGCGCTCGGTGGCTGTCAGTGGTGGTGGTGCGAACGCGCGTGGGTGATCCAGCCCGTCACCTCGGCGACGCGCTTGCCTTGATGGCGCGCCGCCGCCAGATCGATCTCTCCTGGCGCGCCGCCTCCCGTGGTCGCCGTTGCCCCGTACGGGCTGCCGCCCTGGAACATGACTGGATCCGAGTAGCCGGGCGGCACGATGATCAGGCCGAGGTTCGCCATCGTCGTCATGATCGACCAGAGCGTGGTCTCGTGGCCACCATGCGGGGTGGACACGGACGTGAAGGCAGAACCGACCTTGTTCACGAGCGCACCGCGATTCCAGAGTGGTCCCGTCTGGTCGATCACGTTCTTCAGCTCCGCCGCCATCACACCATACCGCGTGGGCGCCCCCATGATGATCGCGTCGTACTGCACCAGTTCATCGACGGATGCCAGCAGCTGGTACCTCGTCGCGAGCAGCTCTCGGGATTCCCGCCACCCGGGCACGGAATCGATCACCGCGGCCGGAGCGAGATCGTCGATCCGCCGCAAGTCCACCTCGCTGAATCGGACCGAGCGCGCTCCGTCGGCCACGGCGTCGGCGATCGCGGCGGTGTTGCCGGTGCGGCTGTAGAACAGGACGAGTGTCTTCGGCATCTGGTGCGCTGGACGTTGGGGTGGGCGGAGCGCGTCGTACGCCATGAAGGCGGCGCGAGGCAGCAACGTTCGCGCCGTGAACGTCGTATCTTGGGGGATGCATCTGCTTCGCCCCACCATGCGCCACGTCGCGTGCCTGTTTGGACTGGCACCCGCCCTGTCGCTCGCCCTGTCGCTCGCCCTGTCGCTCGCCCTCGCCGCCGCCCCGCACCCGCTGGGTGCGCAGCCGGCCGCTGGCCACGCGACGGACACGCTGCGTCTGTCGGTGGAGGAAGCGGTGGTGATGGCGCAGCGCCAGAGCGACGAAGTCGGTGTCGCCGCGGCGCAGGTGGACGTCGCCGACGCGCTCTACGGAAGCGCGCGCGCCAACATCCTGCCGCAGCTTCGCTTCACGGGCGGCTATGCGCACGTCTACGAGAGCGCACGCGGCCAGGCGGTTGGCTCGGTGTTCAACCAGCCCAACAGCTATACGGCCAACCTCAACCTGTCGCAGACGCTGTTCCAGGGCGGCCGGCTGCTCTCCTCGGCGCGCGCCGCGGACGAGGTACGACAGGCCACGCGCTTCGACGAGCGCGAGCTCAGGGCGCAGGTCAGCGTGCAGGTGCAGCGAGCATACCTGCAGGCACTCTTCACCGCCCGCATCGCCGAGCTCCAGGCGCAGAACCTCGCGCTCGCCGCCGCGCGCGTCACGCAGGTGGAACAGTTCGAGCGCGCAGGCCGCGCGGCGCGCTACGACGTCCTGCGCGCCCGCGTGGAACGGTCCAACATCGAGCCGTTGGCCATCCAGGCGCGCAACGACCGTGAGCTCGCCGTGCTGGAGCTCAAGCGGCTGCTCAACGTGCCCGTCGAGCAGCCGGTCGCGCTGCTCACGCGCGTGGAGCCCGCCGCGGCCGCCGCGCTCGTTGCATCGCTGGACGACTCCCTCGCCATGGCGGATCGCTCGGCGGATCGCTCGGCGGACCGCGCGATCGTGCGCTCCGCCGAGCTGACCGTGGCGGCGCGCCGGCTCGGTGTCGCGGTCGCGCGTGCCGATTTCCTGCCGACGCTCTCGGTCTTCTTCCAGTCGGGCGTGCAGGCCTTTCCTGTCGCGGGGCAGGGACTCCCGACCGGGCGCGGACTGCTCACCGCCGACGCGTGCCCGCTCGGCTCGGTGGCGGGGCGCACGTGCCAGAACGGAGGCTTCTTCTCGGACCGCCAGGCTGGGCTCAACGTCTCCGTGCCCATCTTCGACGGCCTGCGCGTGAAGTCCGGCGTCGATCTCGCGCGCGCGCAGCTGCGCCTGGCCGAGTTGCAGCTGCGCCAGCAGCG
>JAYUTY010000252.1:0-5002 GCA_043754875.1 Gemmatimonadota bacterium | reverse complement strand
GCACGATCGAGCCGGTGGTGGTGACGGCGTTGACGAGCGTCACGACCTGCAGCGGATAGACGATCGATCCGGTGAGGTTGGGATAGATGCTGTGGAAGTTCCAGCTCGGCTGCTGAAGCTGCGTGCCCTGCTGAGCGATGTCGTCCACGATGTGCGACACGGACCAGTCGCGCACGAAGGTGGAGAGGTTGCCGCCGACCACCGCCCGCAGGTTCGCGATCCCGACCGACGAGCTGTTGACGAGCGAATAGAAGAAGGTGCCGTCCCCATCCGCGCTCGCTGACGACGATCCGGAGATCGTTGAGGCCCGGGTCATCGTCGCTGGCGTGCCAAGGGTGCCGCGCTGCGCGGCGAACCAGGCGCGCGCGCCCGCCGCCTGCGGCGCGAGGGCGTGCTCCCGATCGCGCAGCGCCGATTCGAAGGCAACGTCGCGCTGCGGAGAGGCCGGACTGGCGTCCTGCGCCAACGCGGGGAGTGCCAGTCCACCGACCGACGCTGGCGGCGATGAGGGAGTGACTATTCCCGCGCCGACGAGCGTGTAGGCGGCCGCGGCGCCGCTGGCGAGCGACGTGTTGACCAGCGTCGCCACGTAGTCGCCCGTCGTTGCGCCCGGTGCGATGGTGACATCGCCGCTTCCAGTCACCGTCTGCGCCTGGCCGGGTGGCAGTGCGCCGGAGCCGTTCATGCGATCCGCTGCGTAGCGCAGGAGTGACCAGGCCGCGCCGCGCGTGGAGAGCGAATCATCGTCCGCATACGGCGACGACTTCTGCGGCGCCTGGAGGTACGTGCGGTAGCGGGAGACGTTCGCATCCATGTCGGAGCCGAAGGCGAGCGCGAGCGCGGCCCGGGCCCGGATCTGCGTCGCGCCGAGGTTCGCGCGCGAGGTTGCGCTGCCCTCGCGGTAGAAGAGCAGCTCCTCGGCGACGTGCGCGAGCCCCTCGTCGAGCCACTTCTCCTCGAACGGCGCGTTGTTGACATAGAGCCGGCGCGAGGAGTTGATGATGTGCTGGAACTCGTGCGCCAGCACGCTCGTCGTCACCGAGTCCACGAAGCGGGTGCTGCGCACGTTGCCGTTCACCGACCCGGTTGGATCCGGGGTGAGCAGGTAGAAGATCTCGCCCTGGTTGCTCGCGGCGCACGCTCCGGCGCGCGCCGTGTTGGTGACCGGGAAGAGATCGCGCGCGTAGGCAAAGCCGCCGACGTAGGATCCGGAGTTGCGGGTCGTCAGCTCATTCACGGCGCGCGTGAACAGCAGCGCGACGTGGCCGTTGGCGTCGATGTCGGTCGGCGCGCCGAAGGTCGCGACGTCGAGCGGATAGACCAGCGTATCGAAGCGCGCGGCGAAGCGGTCGAAATCCGCCTGGCTGAACCCCTTCGGGTTGAGCGTGTCGTTGAGGATCAGCGCGTGTGCGCCGATCGAGATGACTCGCGCCGCGCGGTAGACGGCGTTGGTGCAGCTCTCCCTGCCATTCACGTTCACGGTGACGAGGTCGCCGACCTTGAGCTGTCCGCCCACGGCGGGCGACCCGCCGCCGGGCGAGGTCGAATCCGACGGCCTGAGCGCGGTGTCGGAGGCGCAGGCGGCGGCGAGACCGAGCCCCACGACGGCGATGGCTCGAGAGGTCGATCGGGCCAATGCACGAGAGACGCCGGCGACGGCGCGCGGCGACGAAGGAAGATTCACGATGAAATCGATGTGGCGGAAAGGGACGGCGGGTAGGCGCCTCGACGTTCCGGACGCTTCTACCGTAGTCTCGGTCACGGGGCGCGATAAGTCCAACGCGGGCCGAGCGCGTGTTTGGTCAGCACACGGCCGGTTCGGCCGTCGACCAGCCAGGCGCTGAGGTTTCGCGCCCAGACGACGTCCAGCGCGGCTGCCGTGCCCGTGACGCTGCCTCGGCGCGACGACCTCACGTGGGTGGCAGAAAAGACCGGACCCTGCGGACGGGGTACCCCCAACTCGAAGACGAGCACCACCGCGAGCGACCGCCTGACGGCCGGCACGTCGGCAGGCTCCACCTCGGCCTGCACCATCACGTCGCCGTTGGAGTCGCGAGCCTGGTCGAGGTCTGCGGCGCCAACGGTGAGCACAGGCGAGAGCGGCGCGCTTGCTGACGCGGGTCCGGCGCGCTGGACGGTGAGCACCGGGAGCGTCGCGGGCTGCCGGCCGGCGTCCGGCCGAGGCTGCGCCTGCACGACGCGGAGCATGACGGTGAGGAAGTGCTCGTCGGCGTCATAGGAGAGATCGGGCTGACACTCGCGCAGTCCGGTGCGCCGAACGGTGAGGGCGTAGAAGCCGGCGGGCCGCGCCGCGTGGAGCGCGGCGACGACGGGTGAAGGATCGAGCATGAGCACGCGCACCGGCAGCGACGTGGCGGCCGTGTCCACCCGGAAGGCACTCAGCGAGGGCACTGCGATCAGAGGTGCGCCCTGTTGCGCGCGTGCGGATGCGACGGCGGTCATCATCGCCGCAGCGAGCATCACCATGCGTCCTCGAAGCTGGCGAAGGAGGAGGTATGACATCGGGGAAAGGTGGGGCGGCACGCCAGCCCCGACCAGTATAGAGTGATCGGGCGGGGACCGAGCCATGGCGCGACGACGGAACGAGTCTCCGGCCCGGCGCCGTTCCCGACAACCATTCGTCGGGCGAGAGCGGCGGCGCACACAGCGGCTCGGTGGCCGCGCGGTCGCTCGCAGCGCTGGGCGTGGTCTATGGTGACATCGGCACGAGCCCGATCTACGCGATGCGCGAGTCGCTGCACGGTGCGCACGGCGTCGCGGCCAGGACCGGGAACGTCCGAGGGCTGTTGTCGCTGATCTTCTGGGCGCTGCTCATCGTCATCTCGGTCAAGTACCTCACCTTCGTCATGCGCGCCGACAACGATGGCGAGGGCGGGATGATCGCGCTCACCGCGCTCGTCACCCCCCGTCGGCGGGGGGACGCCGACATCACCCGAACCTCGTGATGGTCGGGCTGTTCGGCGCGTCGCTCCTCTACGGCGACAGCATGATCACCCCGGCGATCTCGGTATTGAGCGCGGTCGAGGGGCTACACGTGGTCACGCCAATCTTCGCCCGCTTCGTGCTGCCGATAACCGTCGTCATCCTCATCGGGCTGTTCGCGGTGCAGCGCCGCGGCACGGCGAGCATCGGCGCGGTGTTCGGTCCGGTCCTGCTGCTCTGGTTCGCCGTGCTCGGCGCGCTCGGCCTCGTGCAGGTGGTCCACAACCCGGCCGTGCTCGCGGCGGTGAACCCGGTCCATGCCGTTGGCTTCTTCTCCGACAACGGGGGACACGGCTTCATCGTGCTCGGCTCCGTCTTTCTCGTGGTGACTGGGCGCGAGGCGCTCTACGCGGACATGGGCCATTTCGGCGTGCGGCCCATCCGCCTCTCCTGGTTCGGTTTCGTGCTGCCGGCGCTGGAGCTCAACTACTTCGGGCAGGGCGCGCTCGTGCTGCGCGATGCCTCTGCGGCGGAGCACCCGTTCTTCCTGCTCGCGCCCAAGTGGCGACGCTTCCGCTCGTCGCGCTCACCACGCTGGCGACAGTGATTGCGTCGCAGGCGGTGATCTCCGGCGCGTTCTCGCTCACGCGCCAAGCCGTGCAGCTCGGCTACCTCCCTCGGTTGGAGGTCCGGCAGACCTCCACAACGCATATTGGCCAGATCTACATCCCGGCGCTGAACTGGGTCCTGATGATCGCCGCGATCGGACTCGTCGTCGGCTTCCGCACGTCGAGCCGACTCGCCGCGGCGTACGGCGTGGCCGTCACGACGGACATGGTGTTCACCACGATCCTGTTCGCCGTCGTCGCTCGCCAGCGCTTCCGCTGGGCACTGCCCGGCGTCGTCGCGCTGGCGGCCACCTTCCTCGTGGTGGATCTGGGCTTCTGGAGCGCGAGCCTGCTCAAGATCCCGAGCGGCGGCTGGTTCCCCCTCGTGATCGCCGCGGTCGTCTTCACGGTCATGACGACATGGATCACGGGGCGCCGGATCCTCGCCGACCGGATCGCCGAAGTCACCATGCTCCTGCCCCGCGTTCTCGAGGAGATCGTGGCAACGCCGCCGATGCGCGCGTCGGGCACGGCGGTGTATCTCGTGCGAAACACGAACGTGGTCCCTCACGCGCTGCTGCAGAATCTCCGCCACAACAAGGTGCTGCACGAGCGCATCGTACTCCTCGCCCTGCGCACCAACGCGACGCCACGTGTCTCGGGGGCGGATCGGGTGCACCTGGAGACGCTCGCACCGAACGTGTTCAGCGTCGTGGCGCACTTCGGCTTCACCGAAGTGACAGAGGTGCCAGAACTGCTCGACCGGCTGCGGAACGACGGGCTCGACATCGATCCGGCACAGAGCACCTTCTTCCTCAGCCGGGAGACGCTGCTCGCGACCAACCGTCCGGGCATGGCGCTCTGGCGCGAGCGGCTGTTCGGACTCCTGGCCCGCAACGCGCGGCGCGCGACGAAGGTGTTCAACCTCCCGTCGGATCGCGTCTTCGAGCTGGGAAGCCAGATCGAGCTCTGAACATCTGAACAGGATTAGATTCCCTGTGCGACGCACCATTGCGAGGCACCACACAGAGAGCAGAGCGGGATACGATGTGCGCCGATCACATTTCCGTCAGGGATGCCGGACAGGGCGGCGACATCGACGATTCGCGGGACCGGTTCTTCGCGGTCTCCATCGACATGCTCTGCATCCTGGACTTCACCGGCACGTTCAGGCGGCTGAATCCGGCGTGGGAGCGGACGCTGGGCTTCACGATCGCGGAGCTGATGGCGCGGCCATTCATCGAGTTCGTGCATCCGGACGACCGGGAGCGCACGCTCGCGCAGAACGCCAGCGTACGCGCCGGCGGGCAGGCGATCGCCTTCGAGAACCGCTACCTCTGCAAGGACGGCTCGTACCGCTGGCTCCTGTGGAACGCCGCGCCGGACCCGACGGAGCAGGCCATCTACTCCGTCGCCCGGGACGTGACGGAGCGAAAGCAGGCCGAAGCCGT
>JAYUTY010000251.1:0-14434 GCA_043754875.1 Gemmatimonadota bacterium | reverse complement strand
GGTCTCTTCGATCGAGTATCGTCAACCGCCCGGGCTGTCGGGGCGTGGGACAATTCGTCCCGCGGGATCACCGCGCATGGATGAGCACGCGCGCGACGAGCCACCGCTCGCCGAGTGGGTCACACTTTCGGAGATGTTGATGCGTGGCCTGGTGCACGCGCTCAACAACCGTGTCACGGCGCTCGGCGCCTTCCTCGAGCTCGCGGCGATGGGCGACGCCGAGTTCACGCCGGAGCGCGTGCTGCCCGGCGAGATCCAGAGCCTGCAGCGCGTCAACGCGCTGTTTCGTGCGCTGCTGGAGGAAGTATCGGCCGCGGAGGCGATGGAGATCACTCCGGTGATCGACGACGCGCTCGCCCTGCACGCGCATCACCCGCGCCTGCGCACGCTGCGCTGCGAGATCGAGCACGTCGGCGCGCCCGTGCCGCTGCGCGTGCCGCGGTGGGCATTCGTGCGGCTCGTGCTGCTCTATATGGAAGCGGCGAAGCTGGCCGCCGATCGAGCCGGCCGCACCGTGGCCGTGCTCACGCTGACGAGCACGGATGAGACGGTCGTGCTGCGAACGCCCTCCACGGATGCACCCATGCCCTATGCCGGCATGATGGCAGAGGCATGCGGCGGCACGCTACGGAACGAGGGCGACTCGCTCGTGCTTTCGCTGCCGACGCTGCTGGAGGTGCGCCGGCGCGAGCGCGCAGCGCGAAGCGGACTGCCGCCGGCGTAGCCGGCCGCCTCAGCCGTCGGTCGGCGCGTCCGCTGGTTCGTCCGGCGAGCCGCCTTTGGTTTCCCGGGGCTCGTCGGGCTTCGCCGCTGGCAGCGCAGAGAGCCACTCGCTGGCGTCGCCACTCGCGTTGGCCCGGCGGTTCTCGTCCGCGATGGCCGAGACGATCTCGCTGCGCACGATGGTGACGGAGGGAGGCGCCTCGATGCCGAGCCGCACGCCCTTGCGATCGCACGCCAGCACGACGATGCGGATCCCGCCGTCGATGATGATCGCGTCGCCCGGCTTCCGGCTGAGAATGAGCATCGATTAGCGTCCGAGGTCGATCAGGGTCTTGGACATCTCGTCCACCACGCTCACGAGGCGCGCGGCGGCGGCGTAAGCCTGCTGGTGCTTGATCAGTGCCACGAGCTCCTCGTCCGTCGCCACGCCGCTCACCGACTGGCGTCGTGTGTCGGCCTGGTTCATGAGCGTCTCGTTGACCGCGCTCTGGGACTGCGCCTGGTTGGTGTCCAGCCCCGCCTCCGCGACAGCGTCGCGAAAGTATCCTCCGATAGTCGTCGTCGCGACGGATGCGCCCGTCGTATCGTAGACCGTGACCGTGGCGTCGCGCAATCCCGCCAGCTTCGTCGCGAGCGCGTTGTTGCCGATCCCGCCCGCACCGCCCGACGCTGCAGCGACCTCGGCCAGATTGCTCAGGGTGGACGACAGCCGCATGCCCCGCGCAGTCTGCGCCACGTCGCCACTGCCGGCGGCGCCGGTCTGGTCGAAGAAGTTGGCGGCCTGCGCCGCAGCCGGGGGAGTGCCGGTAAAGACGGTGCCAGTGGAATGAATGGCGTTCGTCTCGCGCACGATCGTGCCGGCGAGCGCATCGAGCCGCTGAATCGCCGCGGGGATGCGGACGTTGATGCCGTCCACCCCGGCGCCGATGCTGCCACCGACCTGGTTGATGCCGTCCGTCTCGCCCTGAAAGACGATCGAGACGGGAGACGACCCACCCCGAAGCGCGAGCTGATGGTAGCTCGTGTCATCCACGAGCAGGCGCCCCGACACGTAGACGGCGATGCTGCCGTCCGTGTGCTCGATCGTCTGCGAGCTGGTGAGCTTGGAGAGCTCGTCCACGAGGCGGTCACGCGTGTCACGCAGGTCGTTGGCCGAGCGATTATTAGTCTCGCTCGAGACGATGGCGGGGTTGATGTCGGCGATCTGCTTCGCGATCTCGTTGACGCGGCCGATGTCGGACGCGAGGCCGGCCCGCGTGTCGGCGTTGACGCTGTCCAGTTGCGCGGCCATGCCGTTGAACATCCCAGCCAGCTCCGTGCCGCGCTGGCGCACGACGCCACGCGCGCTGGTGCTCGTGGGATCGTTCGCAAGATCGCTCCACGAGTTCCAGAACGCGTCCATCGCGTTGCCGAGCCCCGAGCCGGATGGCTCGCCCAGCACCTGCTCGATCCGGGTCGCGATGTCGGTGGTGCGGCCGTAGTTGGAGGCCGAGCCCGCCGCGGCGCGGAACTGGGTGTCGAGCAGCACGTCACGCGAGCGCGTGACTCCCTGCACCACGACACCGGTGCCGAGGTTGCCATACGGAAAGAGCTGCGGCACCTGCGCGGCAACGCGCACGTCCTGACGCGAGTATCCCTCCACCCCCGCGTTGGCGATGTTCTGCGACACGGTCTGGAGCGCGACCTGATGCGCCTGCATCGCCGAACGCGCGATGTTGAGGATGCTGCCGATGGAGCTCATGCTCAGGCCTGCCGGTTGATCAGCGTGCCGCCGCGCATCGCATCGCGCATGGCATCGCTCGCGCCTGTGGGCGCGCCGTAGACCACGGTGGCGGGCGCGCCGGTCAGCGTCCGCACGTAGGCCTCGCCGCTGGCGAGCGCCTGGCGCAGCACCTGGCGATTGATCGCGACCTCCTGCGACAGCGCGCGCGCCGAGAGCCGGAGCGAATCACGGACGTCGCGGAGTGGCTCCGTCATGCGCGCGCCGAGCACGTCGTCGAGCGCGTCGATGGAGATGTCCTCGCGCTCGCCGAGCATCCGGTTGAGCGCGCGGCGGCGGCGGCGGGCCTCGTTCAGCGTGACGAGCACGCGGTGCGTGGCGAAGACGCTGTCGTCCACACCCTGCAGGTCGTCGACCGCGACGGCGCTGCGCTGGCGGCGCATGATCGAGATCAGCTCGTCGATCAGCCGCTTCTCGGACGACATGGCGTCGGTGAGCGCGTCGACGGACGGCATGGTGCCGGGGACGAATGCCTGGATGACGTCATGTGGGACGGACATCACGGTTGCTCCTTGGCCGGCACGACGCTGCTCGGCGAGACGGCGGTGGTGGTGGCAGTGGATGCCGACGCATCGGGCGCGCCTGGGAGCGCCCGCGCGAGCTGACGGACGAGCGACTCGCCCAGTGAGTGTTGACCGTTCCAGCGGCCCGGCACGAGCTCGGCGACCTGCTGGTCGAGGAGGCCGCGAAAGGTCTCCTCGCCCTGGCCACCGGAGAAGAGCCCGTCCTCGGGTACCGTAGCGCGCATCGCCTTGAAGAGCTGCTCCACGAAGACGCCCTGGAGCTGGCTGGCGGTGCCGCGCAGCTTGTCGATCGGCGTGGCGTTCGGGTCGGGGCGCGCGCTGCGCCCGATCGCGTGCCGTGCAGGGTGGCCGACGCTCGTCATCGGATCACGATCTCCGCCGCCAGAGCTCCAACGCTCCGAAGCGATTCGAAGATTGCGGCGATCTCCGCGGCCGGCGTCTGCATCGCGTGCAGCGCCGCGGCGATCCTGGTGACCGGTGTGCCCGACGCGACGCGCAGCTCGCCGCCTGGAGCGCGAGGCACTGGCGCACGACGTGCCGCGGCGCTGTCGCGCGGCGCGGCGGCGGTCGCCGTATCCGACGCGGTGACGGCACCGATCGAGAGCGTGACGCCGCCGTGGCTCACCACCGCATCGCTCACCGTGATCTCGCCGCCGGCGACGATCGAGCCATCGCGTGCGTCGATCACGAGTCGTGACGGACGATCCGGGCGCACCATGATGTCGCGAATGGCCGAGAGCAGCGTGGCGCGATCGCGCTTCTCGTCCGCCTTGAAGACGAGGGCGATGGCGCCCGGATCCTCGACGTGCGCCGTGCTGTCGCCGAGCACCTTGTTGATCGCCACGGCGATACGCGAGGCGGTGCCCACGTCCGGCTCGCGCAGGACGAGGCGCGACGTGCTGGCGAACTGCGGGCGCGGCATGTCGGTCTCGAGCAGCCCGCCCGTGGGAATGCGTGCCGAGTTCTCGGCGCTGTACGAGGCGCGATAGGAGCCGTTCTCGCCCTGGCTGACGAGCATGGCGCCCTGCGCCGACGCGACAGGCTTGCCGCCGACATCGGCCAGGAGCGGCGTCATCCACAGGACACCGCCGCGGAGGGAGCGCGCGTCGCCGACCGAGGAGACGTGCACCTCGAACTTGCCGCCGGCGCGCAGGTAGGGGGACACCTCGGCCGTGACGAGCACCGCGGCCACGTTGCGCATGCGCACGACGTCGGTGGGGATCTCGATGTCGAAGCGGCGGAGCAGGTTCACGACCGACGTCACCGTCATGCCGCCGGCGCGGCCGCCGCTCACCCGGTCACCCGTGTTGTCGAGCCCGACGACGATGCCGTAGCCCATGAGGCGCACGGGGACTGCACGGTCCTCCACGGTGAGGTCGCGGATGCGCGTGTCCTGCGCACGCACGGGCGAGGCGAGGAAGAAGAGCGCGAGGAGGGCGCCGAGGAGGCCGAGCATCGAGAGATCCTTGCGCCGGCGGTGCCTGGCGCGGGAGGGCGTGCCAAAGGGAGCGCGGGTCATGGCCAGAACACCGAGATGAGACGTCCGATGATGCCACCGCGTGTGCCGCCGAGATCGCCCTGCATCGCGTAGAGCACCTGGGCGTCGGCGATGCGCGCGCTCTCGATCACGTTGGTGCGCGTGATGTCCTCCGGGCGCACGAAGCCGGTGAGCGTGAGGGTCTGCTTGTTCTTGTCCACGTCCACCGTGCGCGTGCCCTTGACCTCGAGCACGCCATTGGGCTCGATCTTGACGATGCGCACCGTCATCTCGCCGCGAAAGCGAAGATCGCGACGCGCCTCACCGCTCTGGCGCGAGGAGGATCGCTTGTTCGTGCCCACGGACACGTCGACCGACGTGCTGCCGGTGGGGCCAGCGGGCGGCGTGATGTCCAGGCCGTTGTTGCGCGTCGTCTCGTCGGTGCCGGTCTGCCCCTTGTTGGCCGAGGCGAGCGTCTGCTCGTCGACGAGCACGGTGAGGATGTCGCCAGCGGAGAACTCGCGGCGATCGGAGGTCCACGAATGACGGGGACGCGGTGCGCTCTCGGAGTCGGCGCTGATCTTCGCCCCCTGCGCCGTTGCGAGGGCGGGCAGCAGGAGCAGTGTGGCGATCGGCAGCAGACGGCGACGCAGGGCCATGCTAGTTGACCCGCACGCGGCCGGCGGCGATCACCGTGCCTTCGAGCTTGCGCTGCGAGTCGACGCGCACCGCGATCCGCTCGCCGACGCCGGCGGAACGGGTAGCCCGGCCGCGCAGCGTGACGATGATCCCCTCCTGGCCCCAGACGACCTCGACGAGATCGCCCGACTTCACGAGCTGCGGTGCGACGACGGCGGGCGCGCGGAGCGGCTCGCCGGCGGTGATGAGGCGGCGGGTCGTGAAGCCGACGAGCGAGTCGTCGGCGGCGGCGGGAGTGGTGTTCGTAGTGGTGTTCGTAGTGGCGTTCGCGTTGGACAGCCCGCCGCGCGAACGCTCACGCGTGTGCACGTCGCGTGGAGCGTAGGCGATGTCGGCGGCGGCGAGCGTCGCGCCGCGCGCGATCTCGTGCGCCGCGACGGCCACGCGGTCGGTCGACGGATCCGTCTCGCTGGGGCCGCCTTCGCGAGCGGGCAATCTCGCGGCACCAATCTGCGTCGCGCCACTCTGCGAATAGCTGATGGCGGGAATGGTGCCGAGCAATGCGGCAATCGTCAGGCGGCGCACGGTGGGTTGGGTCTGGAGGGGAGTCATCGTCAGCGCACGATCTGGGTGGCGATCTCGGACATCTCGTCGGTGGCCTTCACGGCCTTGGAGTTGAGCTCGTAGGCGCGCTGGGCGGAGATCATGTCCACCATCTCCTGCACGACTTCCACGTTGCTCCCTTCCAGGCTGCCCTGAATGATCTGGCCCATTCCCTCATCGTTGGGAAAGCCAGTGACCGCCTGACCGGAGGCCGGCGTCTCGGTGTAGATGTTCTCACCCTGCGCGAGGAGGCCGGACGGGTTGGAGAAGCGCGCGATCTCGATGCGGCCGAGCTCCACCGCTTCGCCCTTTCCTTCCTTGGTGTAGCTCACGACGCCGCTGCGCGAGATGGCGATGTTCGCCGCCTCGGCGGGGATGTGGATGCCGGGGATGATCTGGTTGCCGCTCGACGTCGTGAGCACACCCTGATCGGAGATCTGCATGCCGCCGTCGCGCGTGTAGCCCGTGCTGCCGCTGGGCAGCTGTACCTGAAAGAACCCCTCCCCTTCGATTGCCATGTCCATCGGGCGGCCCGTCTGCTCGAGCGTGCCCTGCGCATGCACGCGCATCACGCCGGCGAGGTGCGTGCCTCGTCCGACCTGGATGGCGGCCTGCGTGTTGGCGTCGGGCCCGCCCAGCACGCTCGCGCCCTGGATCGTCTGGTAGAGCAGATCCTGGAACTGTGCGCGGCTGCGCTTGAAGCCGGTGGTGTTGACGTTGGCGAGGTTGTTGGCGATGACCTCGGTGCGCGTCTGCTGGGCCATCATGCCTGAAGCGGCGGTGCGGAGGGCGGGGTTCATGAGTGTCTGGTCCTGAGGAGACGGAGGGCGCGGAGCGTGGCGGGAGACGCGGTCAGACGGGCTTGCCGAGTTGGCTGGTGGCCGTCTCGCGCACATGGTCGAGGATGGAGATCGACTTCTCCACCGCCGCATAAGCGCGCTGCACACCAATGAGGTCGACGAGGCCGCCGAGCGAGTCGACGTTCGACTCCTCGATGGTGCCCTGCCGAACGTCGCGCTGAGCGGGTGGCACGATCTGGCGCGCGGCATCGGGGATGAAGCGGGTCCCCTCTTCATGGGCGAGCGCGACACCCGGAGGTGCCTGCTCGAGGCGAAGTGTGTCGGCCGGCCGGCCACCGAAGGCGACGAGGCCGTGGCGATCGATGGTCATCGGGCCTTCCTCGACCTTGATCGGCTGCGGCATGCCGTCGACGAGCTTCTCGCCGAGGACCTTGTTGCCGTCGTGGTCGGCGAGGAAGCCGTCCGGGGTGACCTGGAGCGAACCGCCACGGGTGTAGCGATCGCCGGCGGGGGTCTGGACGACCATGTAGGAGCCGCCGCCGAGGGCGACGTCGAGCCCCTGGCCGGTCTGGCGGAGGGCACCAACGCGGTGGTCGGTGCTGGTTCCGATGACGGGCGAGCTGCCATCCATGAGGGAGGCGAAGACGCGCTCGCCCTTGAAGCCGTCGGTGGAGACGTTGGCGAGGTTGTTCGCCGTCACCTCTTGCCGGCGCTCCCAGTAGCGGAGCGCATTGGCGGCGCTGGTCATGCCGTCGATCTTCATGGGGGTCTCTCGTGGCGGGGCCGGGCTGGTCTGGTGCCCGGGGACGCTCCCATGTATGGCAGGGGGTATGCCTAGTCTCTCTTCATGTCGTCATGCTTCGTAACTCGTTGTCATGGGTGGAGTTGTGGCGTTTGCGCCGATGGCGTGAAGGATCGCCGCAGGTGGGTAAATCGTGCCGGGGCGGACGGAAGTGCCGTGCGATCGGGGCCCAACGGCATTTACCGCAGAGGACAGGGAGGGCGCGGAGGGGGCGCGGAGGACTGCCGCAACAAATTGGGGGTGCAGGTCAGAATCTGTTCACCAGGCGCGTGATGCCGTCCTTCAGGTGCATCACGTGGAAGTTGATCAGGAGGCCGGCGCGGTAGTCGCCCAATTTGAGGTAGGAGAGCAGTTGGGCTTCGTGAACGGGGAGAACCGCGGCCATGGCTTTCAGCTCTACCACCACGGTGTTTTCGACGAGCATGTCGAGACGGTAGGCCAGCTCGATCTCGACTCCTCCGTACACGACCGGCAGCGGAACCTGGAGCGCAACACGCAGCCTGCGCTCACGCAATTCATGCGCGAGACAGGCTGCGTATACGCTCTCAAGCAATCCCGGCCCAAGGGCAGAGTGAACCCGCATTGCGGCGCCCACCACCTGCCCAGTCCACCCGTTGATCTCGCCGCGACTGGCCGTAGAAACCCTCCGCTCGCATTCCTCCGCGCACCTCAGCGGCCCTCCGCGCTCCTCTGCGGTAAATGCCGTTGCCGTCGGCCGCTTCGCTAGAACTCAAGGATGCGCGACCCGTCATCACCGCGTCATCGGCCCGGCATCACGCCGCCCGAATCGGCGCGAGCTTCTCCCGCAGCCGGCCCAATGCCTTCGACCGGATCTGCGACACCCGCGACTCCGTCAGCCCCAGGATCTCGGCGATCTCGTGCAGCTTGAGCTCTTCGAAGTAGTAGAGCGAGAGCACCGTGCGCTCCTGGTCCTTGAGCCCGAGGATCGCCTCGCGCAGGAGGCCGACCTCCTGCTCCTTGCTCATGCGATCGTCCACCCCTTCGTCGTTCTCGCCGCTGAGGAACTCGCCCGGTGTCGGGGTCGTGCTGTCGTGATCGCCCGCGGTGCGGTCGAGCGGGATGTGCACCGCGCCTTCCACCTCGCTCTGCCAACGCCACAGCGTGTCCACATCCACGTTGAGCTGCGCCGCGACTTCCTTGTCCTCCGGCTTGCGACCGAGCTGCCGCATCAGTGATTCGCGGGCGTGCGAGATCTCGCGCGTCTTGCGGCGGATCGAGCGCGGCACGTGATCCTGCCGCCGGAGCTCGTCCAGGATCGAGCCACGGATGCGCGGCACGGCGAAGGTGCTGAAGGCGAGGCCGCGCGAGACTTCGAACGCGTCGAGTGCGTTCATCAGGCCGAGCGTGCCCGAGCTCACCAGCTCGTCGAAGTCCGCTTCGGCTGCCAGGCTGCGCGAGAGCTGCCGCGCGACGTGGTGCACGAGGCTCAGATGCTCGGCGAGCAGCGTGTTGCGCGCCTCGAGATTGCCCTGTGCGTGGCTCGCCCAGAGAGTACGACTGTCCATGATCAGCTCCGACGTCGGAGAGGGTGGGAGGCGGCGCGTGCATCGGCAGGCGCGGCAAAGAGGGAGGGGAAGGCACGTTGCGCAAGCGCCTGCATTGCGGCGGCGGCGGGCGACTGGTCGGCGGCGTCTCCGATCGGCATGCCGGCGCCGAGCGCCGCGCGGAGGCAGACGTCGTCCGGCACCACGCCGGCGATCGACACCTCGCGGTCGATGAAGCGGGCGCACGCGTCGGCCAGTTGAGCACCGGCGCGCATCGCCACGGCCTGATCGTGGCGGTTGACGAGCACGCTCGTGTCCACTGTCGGTGTGCGCTGCGCGAGCACCTTGAGCAGCGCGAAGTTGACGGCCAGGGAGATGCGGTCCGCGTCGGTGACGATGGTCGCGCGTCCCGCACCGCACGCGGCGATGGCGAGCAGCGATTCCAGACGCGAGCCGCCATCCACGATCACGCAGTCGTAGTCGGCCGAGAGGGGGAGCAGTCGCTCGAAGGGAGCGCGGCGTGCCTCGGGGGTGAGCGCGAGCTGCTCGCCGCTCGCCGGCTTGGAGGCGACGACGGTGAAGCGGTCGCCCAGGTGGATCAGGGCGTCCTCCACGGGCACGAGCGGATCGCGGAGCGCGTCGAGTGAGAGCACCGGACGCACGCCGAACAGATGATGCAGCGTGCCGTGCCCTTCGTGCCCATCCACGAGCAGGACGCGCGCGCCGCCGGAGGCGCAGCCCAGCGCGAGCAGCGACGCGGCGACGGAGGTGCCGACACCGCCCTTGCCGCTGGCGACGAGCACGATGCGCTCGCGGACGACCGCGGGTGGCACGTGGCCAGCCATCTGTGGTGAGCTCGAACCGTTAGGCGGCATTGCCAAGCTCCCAGGTGGCGAGCGAGTCCAGCTTCACGTACGGCGGCAGCTCGGCGAGCGAGATGATCGGGAGTCCCGGGAGCACGGGCTCCACCAGGCGCCGCACGCCGACGCGGAGGTTGGGTGGGGTGAGCAGCGGGACGACACGTCCTTCGCTCGCGTTGATGCTCGAGAGCGCGTTGAGGTCGCGCAGCAGCGTGGCCAGTGCGTCGGGAGTGAGGAGCATCGCCGACTGCTGATTCGCACGCGGGCTGAAGAGCCCCATGAGGGAAGCCTCGAGGCGAGGTCCGAGCGTGATGCCGCGCACGGCGCCCACGTCGTCCATGTAGAGGCGCGCGATGACGTTGGTGAGCGCGCGGCGCACGTGCTCCGTGAGCAGCTCGGGATCCTTCGTCTGGTCGGCGGCATCGGCGAGCGCCTCGAGAATGCTCACGAGATCGCGAATCGGGATGCGCTCCTTGAGCAGACGCTGCAGCACGCGGTGCAGCGTGCCGAGCGAGAGCTTCGCGGGGATGACGTCGTCCACGAGCGCCGGGTGCGTGCGCTTGAGCGTGTCCACCATCTCCTGCACGTCCTGGCGGCCGAGCAGCTCCGACGCGTTGGTCTTGAGCTTCTCCATCAGGTGCGTCGCGATCACGGTCGACGGCTCCACCACCACGTAGCCGTACGATTCGGCCTCCACTCGGCGGCCGGCGGCGATCCACTTGGCCGGCATGCCGAAGCTCGGGTCCATCGTGTCCATGCCGTCGACCGGGGCGATGACGCGGCCCGTGTCGAGCGCCATGAGAAAGCGCGGCATCACCTCGGCGCGCGCGATCTCGGAGCCGCGCAGCTTGATGATGTACTCGTTGGCCGGAAGGCGGATGTCGTCGCGGATGCGGATCGGCGGCACGAGGATGCCAAGCTCCAGCGCCGCCTGCTTGCGGAGCAGCGTGATGCGCTCGAGCAGATCGCCGCCCTGCTTCTCGTCCACGAGCGGGATGAGTGCGTAGCCCACCTCGAGCTCGATCGGATCGATCTGCAGGAGGTCGGTCATCGGGTCGGGGGCATTCGGCGCGGGAGGGATCGCGTCCACCACGTCCTGCGCGGCCTGCACGCGCTTCCGCTCGCCCTGTTCTGCCGTGCGGCCGAGCATGGCGATGGTGACGGCGAGCACGAGGAAGGGAGTCTTCGGCAGCCCCGGGATCAGGGCGAACAGCCCGAGCACCGAGGCGGCGATGTACATCGCGCGCGGGTGTGCGCCGAGCTGCACGGCGACGGCGGTGCCCATCTTGCCGCCGCCGCTGGCATGCGTGACGACGATGCCAGCCGCGGTGGAGATGATCAGCGCCGGGATCTGCGCGACGAGCCCCTCACCGACGGTGAGGATCGTGTACTGCGAGAGCGCCTGGCTCATCGGCAGTCCGCGCTGCACCACGCCGATGAAGAAGCCGCCGGCGATGTTGATGAAGGTGATGAGCAGGCCCGCGATCGCGTCACCCTTCACGAACTTGCTCGAGCCGTCCATCGCGCCGTAGAAGTCGGCGGCACGCGAGACCTCCTCGCGGCGCTGCTTCGCCTGCTTCTCGTCGATCAGTCCGGCCGAGAGGTCGGCGTCGATCGCCATCTGCTTGCCCGGCATGGCATCGAGGGTGAAGCGCGCGGCGACTTCGGCGACGCGGCCCGCACCCTTGGTGATGACGATGAAGTTGATGCCGATCAGGATCAGGAAGAGCACGAGCCCGACGGCGTAGTTGCCACCGATGACGAACTCGCCGAACGCCTGGATGATCTCGCCCGCGTGTCCCTTGCCGAGGATCAGCCGCGTGGAGCTCACGTTGAGCGCCAGGCGAAACAGGGTGAGGATCAGCAGCACCTGCGGAAAGGAGCTGAACTCCAGCGGGTCGGTCGTGTTGAGCGAGACGAGCAGGATGATCAGCGAGCTGCCGATGCTCGCCGCGAGGAGCAGGTCGAGCAGGAGCGGCGGCAGGGGCACCATCAGCATCGCGATGATGCCGACGACGCCGATGCCGAGCGCGAGCTCGGCGCCCTTGCGCGTGGCGGGCGTGCCGGAGGAGCCGCTCATGCGTGCGCGCTCCCGGCCCAGCTGCCGCGACTGCCGCGGGTCTTGAGCACGTAGGCGAGGATTTCAGCGACGGCCATGTAGAGCTCCACGGGGATCATGGTCCCGACCTTCGCGCTCTTCACGAGGGCGCGGGCGACGGGGATGTTCTGGACGATCGGCACACCGGATTCGAGCGCGATCGCCTTGATGCGCTCGGCGACGAGACGCTGGCCGACGGCGAGCACGATCGGGGCGGGGGCCATCGACGCGTCGTAGCGGATGGCGATCGCGATGTGCGTGGGGTTGACGATGACGACGTCGGCCTTCGGTACTTCCTGGAGCATCTGCCGGCGTGCGTATGAGCGCGCGACCTGGCGGCGGCGTCCCTTGACGTGCGGATCGCCCTCCTGCGACTTGTTCTCCTGCTTGACCTCCTCCTTCGTCATCTTGAGGTCGTTCTGGAACGACCACCACTGCCAGAGGTAGTCGGCGGCGGCCAGCGCGAGATAGGCGAGGCCGGCCGTGAGGAGGAGATGGATGCTGTACTGTCGGACCATGGGCAGGAGTGCCATCGCGGGCTGCTGCGCGAGGCGAAGTGCATCGGGCATGGCGGACTTGAGCGCGGAGTAGACCACGAGTCCCACGAGCCCGACCTTGCACAGCGACTTGACCAGCTCGATGAGCGACTGCTTGCCGAGGATCTTCTTGTAGTTCTCGAGCGGATTGAGCTTGCCGAAGTTCGGCGCGATGGGCTTGAGCGACATCACGCCGCGCGCCTGAGCCGCCGTGATCGTGAAGCCCACGCCGGCCATTGCCGCGAGGAAGATTCCGAGCGAGGCGATCACGCGCCAGCCGAGATCGCGGAGCATCGCCGTCACCGAACCGGCGTCGATGGGCATGGCGCCCACGTTCGCCAGCAGGTCGCCGGCCGTGTGGAACACCATCGTCATGAGTGACGCACCGGCCGTGTTGAGCACGAGCGCGCTGCCGAGCAGAAGCGCCGCCACCGTGAGCTCCTGGCTCCTGGGGACGCGCCCTTCCTCCTTCGCATTGTCGCGCTTCTGCTGGGTGGCGTCTTCTGTCTTCTCGCCCGACTCTCCGCTCATGGCGCTCAGTGCGCGCGGCCGCCCGAGAGGGCGCCGAGCGAGTGGGTGAGGATGGTCTGGTAGGTGCCAGTCCATCCGTTGAAGAACATCGCGATCACCGGGATCGTCGCGGCGAACGCCGTGAGGCCCACACCGATCTGCACGGGGAAGGCGACCGAGAGGATGTTGAGCTGCGGCGCGGCGCGACTGAGGATCGCGAGCGCGACGTTGGCGATCAGGACGATGGCGATCACCGGTGCGGCGAAGCGGAGGCCGAGTCCGAACAGCTGCCCACCCGTTGCGACCATGGCCCGCGCACCAGCGGCGAGATCGAGCGGTGCGCCGAGCGGCATGACGCGCGTGCTCGTGGCGAGCGCATCGATCATCACGAGGTGCGCGTCGAGCGCAAGCATCAGGGTGAGCGCGAAGAACGACGTGAACTGGCCGAGCGCCGGACCCTGCTGATTGGTCATCGGGTCGAGCAGCGCGGCGCCCGACAGGCCGATCTGGATGGCCATCAGCTCGCCGGCCGCGTCGGCAGCGCCGACGATGAGTGCCGCGCCGAGTCCGATCGCGAAGCCGACCAGCGTCTCGCCGAATGCGGTGCCGAGGTCGAGCTGCGCGCCGGCGTGCATCGTCGAGCGTGCGGCCGGCTGCAGCAGGATCGTGAACAGCACGATGAGCGCCGCCTTGAACATCGGCGGGATGGGCTTCGCCGAGAAGACGGGGGCGACGAGCACGAGGCCGGACATGCGCAGCCCGAGCAGCGCGAGCGTCGTGGCGGAGCCGGGCGCGAAGGGATCGAAGGGCGCGACCACGGCAGCAACGCTGGCGTCGATCATGACGCGAGCGAGGGAATGCTGCGAAACAGCTCGGTGGTGTAGCGGACCAGCGTCTGCAGGATCCAGGGCAGCGCCAGCAGGAACACCGCCGCGACGCCGAGCAGCTTGGGCACGAACGCGAGCGTCTGCTCCTGGATCTGCGTCACCGCCTGGAGCACGCTGACCACGAGGCCGAGCACGAGCGCCACGATGAGCATCGGTGCGGAGACGAGCAGGCAGAGCATGATCGCGTTGCGCGCCAGGTCGACGACGAGTTGATGATTCATCGCGCTACCGGAAGCTGGAGACGAGGCTCTGCACGATCAGCGTCCAGCCGTCCACGAGGACGAAGAGGAGCAGCTTGAAGGGCAGGGAGATCATCGCGGGCGGAAGCATGAACATGCCCATGCTCATCAGCACCGAGCTCACGACGACGTCGATGATGATGAAGGGCAGGAAGAGCGCGAATCCGATCTGGAACGACGTGCGCAGCTCGCTCGTGACGAAGGCCGACATGAGCGTGATGAGCGGCACCTCCTCGGCGGTCGCGGGAGGCGCGGCGTGGCTGAGATTGACGAAGACCTCGAGGTCGTGCTGCCGCGTCTGGCGCAGCATGAACTTCTTGAACGGCTCGGCCCCCTTCTCCAGCATGACGCCCTGTTCGATCTGCCCGTTCATCCATGGCTGCAGGGCGTCGCGGTTGACGGCGGTGAGCGTGGGGCCCATGACGAAGCCGGTGAGCAGCAGCGCCATGGC
>JAYUTY010000250.1:0-5009 GCA_043754875.1 Gemmatimonadota bacterium | reverse complement strand
TAATGGGGGAGGTCAAGACGCGGGCGCTCGTGCTTGGCGCGGGGGCGTAGGTCTGCGGATCTGACGTTCGTGGCGGCGGTTCGCGTTGGACCGATCTGTGCGGCTCGACGGGCCCCACAGACCCGGGGCAGACGTATTGTGCGGATTGTGCGGATGAGGCGGATTGTCGGGTGGCCACTGCCACCGAACACGAATGGTGTGCAGTCCAAAATCACAATTGATTTTGGAGCGACCGTGGGACTGTGTGCGGCGCGACTTGCTGGCCCGAGGTCGTATCCGCCGAATCCGTCCAATCCGCACAATGCGTCTGCCCCACGTCTGTGGGCCAGCCAAGCCCCCGAACTCCTGAATCGCGCACGATCCTGAGTTGCCGAGCAACAAATCGATGCCCGCGCACTACCGCCGCTCGCAAGCTTGCACGATGCCGGCATCCATTCTCCAGCAGGAAGCGCTGACACGCTCGGCGATCGGCGCGTTCTACGACGTCTACAACTGCCTCGGCTTCGGCTTTCTCGAGCATCTCTACCTTCTCGCGCTCGAGCAGGAGCTACGCGCTCGTGGACACCTGGTGATCGGCGAGCTGGGTGTGCAGGTGCACTTCAGGGGCTTCCCACTCGGAATCCAGCGTCTCGACATGGTGGTGGACAGCGTTCTCGTCATCGAGGCGAAGTCCACGTACCACCTCGCGCCCGACGCCCGGCGGCAGCTCTGCAACCATCTTCGGGCCACCAACCTGGAGATCGGCCTCCTCTTGCATTTCGGTCCCACGCCGAAGTTCTTTCGGGAGATCGCCACCAACGAGCCGTCAGCCTGCCCTCCAGCTGACCGGCCGGGCACGCTGAAGCAGGCGAGCCCGCCGCTCCGGAGCCTGGGCGGGAGACCGCGCGATTGAATTCGCCGCCGCTCGCCAGTTAGCTTCCGCGTCTCCCGGGCGCGCTCGTGTCCGGGCCACACCAGAGTGATTCCTGACATGTCCGATAAATCGCGCATCCCCGTGATCGTCGCCGCCGCGCGCACGCCGATCGGCAAGTTCCTCGGCTCGCTCGGCAGCCTGAGCGCTCCCGAGCTCGGTGCCATCGCCATCCGCGCCGCGATGGAGCGAGCGGGCATCCCGGGCGAGGACGTCGACGAGGTCATCATGGGCAACGTCGTGCAGGGCGGCGTTGGCCAGGCCCCCGCGCGCCAGGCGCTGCTCAAGTCGGGGCTGCCCTCGACGATCAGCGCGATGACCATCAACAAGGTGTGCGGCTCGGGCCTCAAGGCCGTGATGCTCGCCGCCCAGTCGATCAAGGCAGGCGACGCGCAGGTCATCGTCGCCGGCGGGCAGGAGAGCATGTCCAATGCGCCCTTCTACACCTTCGGCATGCGCAACGGCGTCAAGCTCGGCGATCAGACCATGGTGGACGGCGTGATCAAGGATGGCCTCTGGTGTGCCTCCTGCGAGGTGCACATGGGCGGGCACGCCGAGTACACGGCCAAGAAGGCCGGCCTCACGCGCCAGCAGCAGGACGAGTTCGCCGCATCGTCGCACAGGAAGGCGGTCGCCGCGCAGGGCAGTGGCAAGTTCAAGGCGGAGATCGCTCCAGTCACCGTGAAGGGTCGCAAGGGCGACACCGTCGTCGACACGGATGAAGGGCCGCGCTCCGACACCACCGCCGATGTCCTCGCCAAGCTCCGGCCCGCTTTCGGCAAGGGCGATGACGCTACTGTGACGGCCGGCAACGCGAGCTCGCTCAACGATGGCGGCGCCGCGGTCATCGTCACCTCGCAGGAATATGCCGAGGCGCACGGCCTGACCATTCTCGGTCGCATCACCGCGTACGCGACCGGGGCCGTGACGCCTCAGGATCTGTTCTTCGCGCCGATCACTGCGGTGAACAACCTGATGAAGAAGGAAGGCAAGTCGATCGGCGACTACGACCTGATCGAGGCGAACGAGGCGTTCGCGTCGCAGGCGCTCGCCAATGGCGCAGGACTGAACTGGGACTGGGATCGCGTCAACGTGAACGGTGGCGCGATCGCCCTCGGGCACCCGATCGGCGCGAGTGGCGCACGCGTGCTCACCACGCTGCTCTACGCGCTGCAGGACCGCGATCTGAAGAGTGGCCTCGCCACGCTCTGTCTCGGTGGCGGCGACGCCGTGGCACTTTCCGTCTCCAGGGGGAGCTAGCATGACGACCTTCGCGCTTGCCGCTCGCAGTCCGCGTACTCGCGCCCTCGGCATCCTGCTCGCCGTTGGCGCCGTGGCGCTCTCGGCCCAGTTCGCCCTGCCGGTGCCCGGCACGCCGGTGCCGATCACGCTCCAGCCGATGCTGGTCGTGCTCGCCGGTCTGCTCCTCGGTCCCGTCGACGCGGCCATCGCGATGGTGGCGTACCTGATCGCTGGTGCCGCCGGCCTGCCCGTGTTCGCCCCCATGGGCGCGCCCGGCATCACACGGCTGCTCGGACCGACGGGTGGCTACCTCCTGGCGTATCCCGTCGCGGCGGCGGTTGCCGGTCGGCTGGGCGCTGGTCGCGCGGCGTTCGTCACGCGGGCCCTTGCAGCCTCAGCGGGCATTCTCGTGCTGTACCTGGGTGGCCTCGCTCAGCTCGCCGTGCTCTCCGGGAGTCTGGCGACCGCCGCCGTGCTCGGCGTGCTCCCCTTCGTCGCGATCGACGCGGTGAAGGCGCTCATCGCGGCGGCCGCGAGCGGTCCGCGGCGAATCACGCGGAACTGATCGCGATGGCGACGTCGGCCGGCGTGCGCCAGTGGGCGCAGTCGGCCGCGCGCGTCGCCGGGTTCGTCGTCCTGTTCCTGTTCAGCACGATCGCGGCGGACGGACTGCTCACCGCGCCTCTCCGCCGATTCATTGCGCTCGTCTGGCGAGACGCACGCATCGACGTCCTCGTGATGTTGATCGCCGCCATCGCATCCACCGCGATCATGCTCCGAGCGGTCGATTCGCGCGAGTGGGCCGACCTAGGGCTCTCGTCAGATCGGGCGCGACCGCGTGCCCTGCTCGAAGGTCTTGCCGCGGGGCTCGGAGCGATCGCGCTCACGGCGGGACTTCTGCTCGTCGGCGGCTGGCTGATCTTCGCGGTGAGTCCGCTGTCGGGCTCCTGGGGCGCCGCAGCGCTCCGCGTGACGATCGTGCTCCTGCCGGCCGCGCTGGCGGAGGAGCTCCTTTGCCGAGGTTATCTTCTGACCGTGACGCGCGACGCGATCGGCGTGCGCGGCGCGATCATCGCGACCAGCGTGCTGTTCGGCGTGCTGCACCTTGGCAATCCGGGCGCGACGGCCGAGTCGGTCGCAGTGGTGACGCTGTCGGGAATCTTTCTGGCAACCGTGCGCGTTGCGCTGGATAGTCTGTACGCCGCCTGGATGGCGCATTTCGCCTGGAACTGGGTCATGGCAGTGCCACTGCACGCGGCGGTGAGCGGCGTGCGCTTCGAATCGCCCGGCTATCGGGCGACGAGCGCGGGGCCGGAGTGGATCAGCGGCGGGGCATGGGGCCCGGAAGGCGGCATCATCGCCGCCGTCGGGATGCTCGGTGGATTGGCATTCTTCTACGCGCGGCACCGCCGCGAGGAGTCATAGCACGATGGCCGACCGCATCGCCGTCATTGGCGCGGGACAGATGGGAAACGGGATCGCGCACGTCTTCGCGCAGTCGGGCTTCGACGTCGTGATGATCGACGTCGCCGAGGGGGCGCTCACGCGCGGGCGCGACACGATCGTCAAGAATCTCGACCGGCAGATCAAGAAGGGCACGATCACCGACGCTGAAAAGGCGGACGTCCTGGGCCGACTGTCGACGCACACCTCGATGGAAGCGGTGCGCGGCGCCTCGCTCGTCGTTGAGGCGGCCACGGAGAATCGCGAGCTCAAATTCAAGATCTTCGGTGAGCTCGATCGCCTGTCGGACGCCGGCGCGATTCTCGGGAGCAACACCAGCTCCATCTCGATCACGGAGATCGCCGCGCGCACGAAGCGCCCGGAGTCAGTGATCGGCATGCACTTCATGAATCCGGTGCCGGTGATGCAGCTCGTGGAGATCATCCGCGGCCTCGCGACTTCCGACGCAACGACGGAGCGCGTGCTCGCGTGGAGCCGCGCGGTCGGGAAGACACCGGTGGAGGTGCGCGATTATCCAGGCTTCGTGGCGAATCGCATCCTGATGCCGATGATCAACGAGGCGATCTACTGCGTGTATGAGTCCGTTGGCACTCCGGAGGCGATCGACCAGGTGATGAAGCTCGGGATGAACCACCCGATGGGCCCCCTCGCGCTCGCCGACCTGATCGGGCTCGATACCTGCCTCGCGATCCTCGAAGTGCTCCACGATGGCCTGGGCGACACGAAGTACCGGCCGTGTCCGCTGCTCCGGAAGTACGTGGCAGCCGGTTGGCTGGGCCGGAAGTCAGGGCGGGGCTTCTACTCGTACGCAGCGTAATCGTCGAAGAAGATCCCCACGACACGAACACACGAGAAGCGTTTGTAAAGGCGTTGATCGGAGCTGGACGCGGATCACCGCGGGTCGAAACTGATCCACGCAGATCGAAGCACATCCGAGTAGATCGAAGCAAATCCGCGTAGATCCGCGCAGATCCGCGTCCCCCTCCGAATCACGCCATTGCCGTTGACGCTGTTGCCGTTGACGCTGTTGTGCCGAGACGCAGCGCTTTTCCTCCCATTTCACCGGGAGCAGCCCCCATATTTACCAGCATGTCCCTCACACCGCTCGACGAACAGCAGCACGAGATCCAACGCCTTGCCCGCGGTTTCGCCGCCGACGAGATCGCCCCGCACGCCGCCGAGTGGGATGCACAGGCCCACTTCCCGCGCGAGGTGGCAGCGCGCATGGGCGAGCTCGGCTTCCTCGGCATGCTGATCCCCGAGCAGTACGACGGACTCGGGCTCGACACCACATCGTACCTCCTCGCGCTCGAGGAGATCGCCGCCGCCGATGCCAGCACCGCCGTCCTGATGAGCGTCCACAACTCGCTCCCGACGCAGATGCTGCTCAATT
>JAYUTY010000249.1:0-1635 GCA_043754875.1 Gemmatimonadota bacterium | reverse complement strand
CAGCGACCGGTGCTGATCGTGGCCCGCGATGGCGACGACGGCGTCTCGTACGCGATGCTGGAGCGCGTCGAGATGCACCGATGGCGCGTGCGCTGGATCAGTCGCGCAACGCGTTGCGGGTAGCGTTGGGATAGCGCTTCGATCAGTGGGCTGCGCCGAGCGCGGCGGGGGCACGGGCGCGTCCGACGGCACCGGCCAGTGCAGCGAGCGTGAGCAGATAAGGGATGACGAGGAAGAGCTGATAGGGTGCATTCCACCCCATCGCCTGAAACGCGAACTGCAGCGCGCTCGCCGCACCAAACACCAGCGCAGCGCCGGCGACTCCGTAGGGCGTCCACCGGCCGAGCACCACGATCGCGATGGCGATGAAGCCGCGCCCTGACGACATGCCTTCGACGAACGTTCCCGCCTGGGCGAGCACGAGCGTGCCGCCGGCAAGCCCGGCGAGCACACCGCTCGCCAGCACGGCGCCGATGCGATAGCGTCGCACCGCAATGCCGGCGACTTCGGCGGCCCGTGGCTGTTCCCCGATCGCTCGCAAGGCAAGGCCCGCGTGGGTTCGGCTCAGCCACCAGGCCACCGCGGGAACGAGGGCATAGAGCAGGTACGTGATCGGCGGCTGTGCGAAGAGCGCTTGGCCCACGAGAGGAATGCGCGACAACCCCGGGATCGGCAGCGGCGCGCTCGTCTGAAGACGAAGCGCGGCACCTCCGTTGCCGTACATCGCGCGATAGAGCGTCCCGGTGGCGCCGACGCTCAGCAAGGTGAGCGCCGTGCCGGTGATGATCTGATCCGCCTTCAACACCACGACGAAGAGCGCGAACAGCATGGCGACGAGCGCGCCGGCGCACGCGGACGCAACGAAGCCGGCGCCGACTCCAGCGCCGGTCGCGCCAGCGAGCGCACCGAAGGCGCCGGCGAGAATCGCCCCTTCAAGCCCGATGTTGATCATGCCGCACCGCTCGACGAACAGCTCGCCCATCGCAGCAAGCGCGAGGGGTGTGGCCGTGCGGATCGCCGCCGCGAGAAAAAGTCCGATGACGTCGCTCATGCGCGGCCATCCGACGTCTGGGCGTCGGGCAGCACGGCCGGGAGTGCCACGAGCCGCGGACGGAGTCGGAGTGCCTGTACGGCGACGATGGCGAGGATGAGCATCGCATCCACGATCGTCACGATGCTGGAGGGGACGCCCGCATCGCGCTGCATCGCGCCCGCCCCAGCTTCGAGGCCCGCGAAGAGAATGGCGGACAGCGCCACGCGCCACGGATCGAGACCGGCGAGTAGCGCCACGGCAATCGCGGTGTAGCCGTATCCCGGCGAGATGTCCTCGTACAACGCGAACGTCACGCCGAGCACCTGGATCGCGCCCGCGAGGCCGGCGCAGGCGCCGCTGACGAGAAAGACGCGTGTGGTCGTGCGCGCGACATCGATCTGTCCGGCGCTGGCCGCCGCCGCTGGATTGTCTCCCACTGCCTGCACACGAAAGCCAGCCGCCGTCTCACGCATGACCCAACCGCTCGCGACCGCGACCGCGAGTGCGAGCAGGAGGCCGACGTGTAGCCGTCCGGCGCCAGGCAGGCGCGCCAGATGCACCGCGTCGGCGAGCGTCGTCGACTGCGGATACGCGTGCGTCGG
>JAYUTY010000248.1:0-1644 GCA_043754875.1 Gemmatimonadota bacterium | reverse complement strand
GCGCGAACATCCGGTATCCAGCCTCTACTGCTGCGACGGTATCGCCATACTGTGCGATTTCCGTCTCCAAAGTCTCTGCCACCTTCGCTGCCGCAGCCGAGTCGCGCGCCGTCGGCACCCGCGCGGGCGTCATCAGCATGTGCAGCGACTCGGCCGGACCACCGGGATGCGCCGAGCGGGCGATGGCGAGTGGTCGATTGAGGAGGTGGCGGGCGTGAGCTCGCCGCATGCCCATGGCGCTGCCGAGCAGCGCCACTCCCAAAAGACCAGCCAGCAGTCGACCCGACATGAGCACACCCTTCATCGGTGAGAGGTCCAGCCGCATCAGCAGCATTGCCTGCCGGGAGACGTCGCGTGGCCCGCCACGTTAAGAGGGACTGGGCTCGAACAACTCCACCAGCAGGCGCAGCACCGCGGCGAGTGTCGTCGGCCCGACTGCACCGAGTCGCTTGAGGAGTCGCTCATGATCCACCGTCCTGATCTGATCCAGCACGATATGGCCGGACTTGCCGGCGAATCGACACGGGACGCGGTACGGGTACGGATGGCGGCCGGTCGTGAGCGGAGCGACGATGGACGTGCGGAGGTAGTGATTCAGTTCGTCCGGCGAGACGACGACGCACGGCCGAGTCTTCCGGATCTCGCTGCCGCGCACCGGGTCGAGCTCGACGAGAAACACGTCACCGCGGCTGGGCGCGTGCACGGTTGCATCGGCTACCACTCCCACTCCGTCTCGTCGAACCGCGTCGCGCCGCTCGACTCGAGCTGGTCATCACCCGCCGCGCGCGCGCGCTGTGCCGCCTCGGCCCATCCGGCACGTGGAATCCGTGCCGAGGCGATGACGATCTGGCCCGCCTCGACGCGTAGCTCGACCTCGTCCGTGAGACCGGCCTGCTCGATCATGACCTTGGGCAGGCGCACGCCCTGCGAATTGCCGATTCGAACGATCTTCGAGCGCATGAGCATCGGGGAAATTATGGACTTACAATGTATATCCGGAAATCCCGCCGCGCAATCAACTGGCTATCTCGTAAGATCAACCAGGAACCCCAGCTTGGTCCCACCCCGTTTCACCGGTAGCTTCCGGCACCCTTCCTCCCCTCCGCGCCTCGTGCCCGACGTCTCCGTCTCCCAGCAGCTCCTCAGCGGCAACCCGCTCCTCGCCCTCCCCGCGCTCTTCCTGGGCGGCGTGCTGACGAGCCTGACGCCCTGCGTCTACCCGATGATCCCGATCACCGCGGCGATCGTCGGCGGGCAGTCGGCGGGGGAGACGAACACGTCGCGACTCAGGCCGTTGCTCCTGACGCTCACCTACGTCGCCGGCCTGGCGATGGTCTACGCGGGGCTCGGCGTCTTCGCCGGACTCACTGGATCGCTGTTCGGCAGCGTCAGCACCAACCCGTGGCTCTACTTCGCCATGGCCAACGTGCTGATCCTCGCGGCGCTCAGCATGATGGACGTCGTACCCATTCGCCTGCCGGCGGGTATGATGGCCCGCGCGTCGAATCTGGGGACGGCCGGCCGTTTCTCGGGCGCGCTCGCGATGGGCGCGATGTCGGGGCTGGTCGCCGCCCCCTGCTCGGCGCCGGTGATGGCCGCCGTGCTCACCTGGGTGACGGTGACGCACAGCGCGCTGCTCGGCTT
>JAYUTY010000247.1:0-1646 GCA_043754875.1 Gemmatimonadota bacterium | reverse complement strand
GCGTCGCGAACGGCAGGGGCGAGGCGCGACGAGAGCTGGAAGGTGCCGCCGAGATGGTCGAGTTCACGCTGCCGGCCGTCGTCACGATCGACGAAGGTGTGGCGCGTCCGCGTTATCCGTCGCTCAAGGGAATCATGGCGGCGAAGAAGAAGCCGCTCGAATCCAAGCCCGCGCAGCTCGGTGCAGTGCGCGTGACGGTGCAGAAGATGGAGCTGCCGCCGGAGCGTCCGGCTGGTCGAATCCTTGGCGAGGGCGCCGCTGCGGTGCCGGAGCTGGTCAGGCTGCTGCAAGCCGAAGCGAAGGTGATCTGATGGGGAACGTCCTGGTATTCGCGGAAGCGCGCGGCGGCGAGCTGCGCAAGGTCGCCTATGAGGCAGCGACGGCGGCGCGGCAGCTCGCCGACGCTACCGGTGGCGGTGAAGTGCATGCGCTGCTCGCCGGCGTGCCGGGCATCGGAGCGAAGGCGGCCGACCTCGGGAAGTACGGTGTCGACGTCGTGTTCGTGGTGGAGAGCGCGGAGTACGAGCAGTTCGCGCGCGAGTCGCTTGCGGCGACGATCGCCGACAAGGCGAAGGCAGGGGCCTACCGCGCCGTGGTGCTGGGCTTCTCGGCACAGGGGCGCGACCTTGGACCGCGCATCGCAGCACGTCTCGACGCGCCGATCGCGAGCGACGTCACCGAGCTCTCGGCGAGCGGCGACACGCTGACGGTGAAGCATCCCGGCTACGCGAACAAGGTGACGATGACGCTCGTCATCACGGGTGCGCCTGTCGTGGTGAGTGTGCGGCCGAGCGCGTTCACCTCCGTCGAGGCGCCGCGCACCGCGCGCACGGAAGCGCTTGCGCCGTCAGCGGCGAGCGGCGCGACCGTGACGGTGAAGGAGGTCATCGATGGTGCGAAGGGGCGTCCCGACCTGGGCGAGGCGTCGATCATCGTCTCGGGTGGTCGCGGACTGAAGTCGAAGGAGAACTTCAAGCTGATCGAGGATCTGGCCGACGCGTTTGGCAACGCAGCGGTTGGTGCGACACGTGCCGTGACAGATGACGGCTGGCGTCCGCACAGCGACCAGATCGGGCAGACGGGGCGGCAGGTCAGCCCGCAGCTCTACGTCGCGGTCGGGATCTCGGGGGCGATCCAGCATCTCGCCGGCATGCGCACGTCCAAGACGATCGTCGCGATCAACAAGGACAAGGAGGCGCCGATCTTCAAGGTGGCCGACTATGGCATCGTGGGTGATGTGCTCGAGATCGTGCCGGTGCTCACTGCCGCGATAACGGAAGCGCGCAAGGGAAACTGAGGCCTGAATCGTGCGGCAGCGCCGCGCGCTCGCCGACAATCGGTTGGTCGGCAGCGATTCGTTCCACCTAGTAGCGGCAACGGCATTTACCGCGGAGGACGCGGGAGGGGCAGAGGAACAACGCAGAGGACAGCCACGGAAGGATGAAGGGGAGAGATCCGTGACCAGAACGTATGCCTGCTTTTTTGACGTTGCGGAGCCGATTATGCTCCGCCAACGCACGAGTCTTCGCTCGGAAACCCCATTCAAGAGCAGTCCTCTGCGTTGTTCCTCTGCCCCTCCCGCGTCCTCCGCGGTGAGGAAGTTGCCGTTCCCAGGCTCCACGAGAGGACGCGGGAAATCGAAGGGG
>JAYUTY010000246.1:0-1647 GCA_043754875.1 Gemmatimonadota bacterium | reverse complement strand
CGCTCGCGCAGCTGGCGGTGGCGCCGCCTGGTCACGTCGCGCTGCTGCACGGCGTCACAGGAAGCGGGAAGACGCTCGTCTACCTCGAGCTCCTGCGCCGGCTCGTGATGGACGAGGGAAAGACGGCGATCGTGCTCGTCCCGGAGATCGCACTCACGCCGCAGACGGTCGACCGCTTCCGCGCCGTGTTCGGCGATCGCATCGCCGTGCTGCACAGCGCCCTCTCGGATGGAGAGCGGTACGATGCGTGGATGGCGCTGCGCCGCGGCGAGAAGCGAATCGCCGTCGGCGCGCGCTCCGCGATCTTTGCCCCGCTGCGCGACCTCGGTGCGATCGTCGTGGACGAGGAGCACGAGTCGAGCTACAAGCAGGGAGAAGCACCGCGGTATCACGCGCGCGAGGTGGCGATCGTGCGTGCGCGTGCCGAGGGGGCGATGGTGGTGCTCGGGAGCGCGACACCGAGTCTCGAGAGCTGGAGCAACGCGCAGAGTGGCAAGTACGAGCTGCTCACCCTGCCCGATCGTGCGGGGGGCGCATCGCTGCCCAAGGTGCACGTCGTGGACCTGCGGGCCGACCGGCCCAAGCCCAAGCCCAGCGACACGGCCGAGGCGGATGCGGCGTTCGCAAGTGCGGTGAGCGTCCCGCTCGAGCAGGCGCTGCGCAGTCGGCTGGCGAAGGGGGAGCAGAGCATCCTGCTGCTCAACCGCCGCGGCTACGCCTCGTTCGTGCAGTGCGGCACGTGCGGCGACGTGGCCGTCTGCCCCAACTGCAGCATCAGCCTCACGTACCACCGCACGCCGGAGCGGCTGGTCTGCCACTACTGCCTGCACTCGGAGGGGCTGCACCTCTCGTGTCAGCGCTGCGCCGGCATGCGGCTCAGGCAGCGCGGGCTCGGCACGCAGCAGGTGGAGCGCATGCTGAGCGAGCACTTCCCGAGTGCGCGCATCGCGCGCATGGACGTGGATACGACGAGCGGAAAGTGGGCGCACACCGAGATCCTCGACCGCGTCGGCGCCGGTGAGGTGGACATCCTGCTCGGCACGCAGATGATCGCCAAGGGGCTCGATTTCCCCAACGTCACACTGGTGGGGGTGATCGATGCCGACGTCGGGATCAACCTGCCCGATTTCCGGGCGAGCGAGCGGTGCTACCAGCTGCTCAGCCAGGTCGCCGGACGCGCTGGTCGCGGGCCGAAAGGGGGCGAGGTGTTCATCCAGACGCGCTCCCCTGCGCACCACGCCGTGAAATGCGCCGTGACCCACGACTATTACAGCTTTGTGGAGGAAGAGTTGGCCGGCCGGAAGTTTCCCGCGTACCCACCCAACGTGCGAATCGCCAATGTAGTGCTGAGCGGCACGCAGGAGGACGCCACCGCGCGACTCGCGACGCGTACCGCCGCCTGGCTGCACAAGCTGCTCGCCGCGAGCGCCGAGCCGGGGGTCACCGTGATCGGGCCCGCGCCCTGTCCGGTGGAGCGCGTGAAGAACCGATGGCGCTGGCACGTGCTGATCAAGGCGAAGCGTCCGCAGGAGCTGGGGAGGGTGGCCCGCTACCTCGTGGAGCGGTTCGACGTGCCCAAGCAGTTCGGGCTGCGCATGACGGTGGACCGCGATCCCGTCGCGCTGCTCTAGCCGCTCCAAATGTTGC
>JAYUTY010000245.1:0-5053 GCA_043754875.1 Gemmatimonadota bacterium | reverse complement strand
GATCCTGGCACCGACCGGCACGGGGAAGACGCTCGCCGCCTTCCTGTGGGAGCTGAACGCACTCGTGACCGAAGGGCTCGAGGCGCCGCTCGCCAACGCGGTGCACCTGCTCTATGTCTCGCCGCTCAAGGCGCTCAATAACGACGTGCAGCGCAACCTCGAGCGGCCGCTCGCCGAGCTGGCGGCGCGCTTTGCCGCGGCGGGGGAGAAGTTCCCGGAGATCCGCGTCGCCGTGCGCACGGGGGACACGCCGGCGTCGGCCCGGGCGCGCATGCTGCGCAAGACGCCCCACATCCTGATCACGACGCCGGAGTCGCTGCACATCCTGCTGACGAGCGTGCGCGGCCGCACGATCTTCAGCGCGCTACGCGCCGTGATCATCGACGAGATCCACGCCGTCGCCGGCACCAAGCGCGGCGCGCACCTCGCGCTCACGCTCGAGCGGCTCGCCCGACTGTCGCCGGCGCCACCGCAGCGCATCGGCCTCTCGGCCACGCAGAAGCCGCTCGACGAGGTGGCGCGATTCCTCTCGGGGTGTATGCCACCGACCGCGGATGGTCAGCCCCACTTCAGGCCCGCGCACATCGTGGACTGCGGGCTCGTGAAGCGGATGGAGACGCGGCTGATCTCGCCGGTGGATGATCTCGCGCACGTGGACGGGACGATCTGGACGTCGGTCGCGCCGCTCGTGCTCGACCAGATCCGCGGCGCGCGCACGACGCTCGTCTTCGTCAACAACCGCGCACAGGCCGAGCGCATGGCGGCGCGCGTCAACGCGCTGGCGGAGGAGGAGATCGCGCTGCCGTACCACGGCTCGCTCTCGCGCGAGCGGCGCTTCCTGCTCGAAGAACGACTCAAGGCGGGCGAGCTGCGCGCGCTCGTCACCACCAGCTCACTCGAGCTGGGGATCGACGTCGGCTCGGTCGATCTCGTGGTCCAGCTGCAGAGCCCCAAGCGCGTGAGTGCCGCGCTCCAGCGCGTCGGCCGCGCCGGGCATTCGCTCGATGCGGTGAGTCGCGGCGTCTTCGTCCCCACCTTCCGCGACGACGCGTTGGAGCAGCTTGCGATCCTCGACGCGATGCGCAGCGGCGACGTGGAGCCCACGCGCGTGGTGCAGAACGCGCTCGACGTGCTCGCGCAGCTCATCGTCGCCTGCGTCGCCTCGGACACGCCGGAGTGGACGAGCGCCGAGCTGTACGACTTCGTGCGCCAGGCCTATCCCTATCATGCGCTGACGCGCGGAGCGTTCGACGAGACGCTCGCGATGCTGGCCGGCAAGTATCCGAGCGATGTCGCCGCCGAGCTGGATGCGCGCGTGAGCTGGGATCGCGTCACCGACCAGCTCACGCCGTCACGCTCGGCGCGCATGGTCGCGACGATCTCGGGGGGCACGATTCCCGACCGCGGTCTCTACACGGTGAACCTTGCCGACAAGACTCGCCTCGGCGAGCTGGACGAGGAGTTCGTGCACGAGTCGCGCGTCGGAGATGCGTTCCAGCTCGGCAGCAGCACGTGGCGCATCCGCTCGATCGAGCACGATCGCGTGGTGGTGGTGCCGGCACCCGGCGCACCGGCGCGCATGCCCTTCTGGCACGGCGAGTTCATGGCGCGCTCCAGCCACATCACGGCGCGCATCGGCACGCTGCGCCGCCGGCTGGACGACGCGCGCACCCTCGACGATCTGCGCGACATCCAGACGCACTATCACGCCGACGAGCCGACGACGCGCTCACTCGTGGAGTACGTGCAGGCGCAGCGTGCCAGCACGGAGATCGTCCCGGATGAGTCGCACCTCGTGCTCGAATACTTCCGCGACGAGGTGGGCTCGGTGCGCATGGTGCTGCATGCGCCGTTCGGCGGCCGCGTCAACGCACCATGGGGGATGGCGTTGGGCCGGCGCATGCGGGAGCGACTCGGCGTGGACGTGCAGGTGCAGACGACGGACGACGGGCTGATGCTGCGCCTCCCCGACCTGTCGGGTGCGCCGCCAACAGAGGTGTTCCGCACGCTCGGGGTGGCCGAGGCGGAGCAGCTCGTGCTGGAGGAGGTCGGTGCGTCGAGCCTGTTCGGGGCGCGGTTCCGGATGAACGCGGCGCGCGCGCTGCTGCTGCCGCGCGGCAATCCGCGTCGCCGGATGCCGCTCTGGCTCCAGCGGCTCAAGGCGCTCGACCTGCTCCAGGCGGTGCGCGAGTACCCGGCGTTCCCGATTCTGGTGGAGACGTATCGCGACGTGCTCCAGGATGCGTTCGACATGCCGGGGCTGCGCACGGTGCTGGAGCGGATCGCCGGCGGCGCGATCTCCATCCGCGTCATCGAGACGCAGGTGCCCTCTCCCTTTGCGGCCTCCCTGCAGTTCGGCTTCGTGATCGACCACATGTACGGCAAGGACACGCCGCGCGCCGAGGAGCGCGCGGCGCTGCTCTCGCTGGACCGGGCGCTGCTCGACGAGCTGATGGGAGGCGAGGGGGCAGACGACCAGACGCTCGCCGTTCTGGACGAGCTGCTCGCGCGACGGCGCGGCACCGCGACCGGCCGGCAGGCGCGCGATGCCGACGAGCTCGCGCTGCTGGTGGACCGGGCGGGCGACGTGACACGTGCCGAGCTCGAGGCGCGCGTGGCGCCAGCGGTCGAATGGCGGCGCGGCGAGCCGCTGCTGACGCTGTTGGCGAGTGGACGTCTGGTGTCGGTGGATCTCCCGACCGCCACGGGCATCGAGGAGCGGTTCATCCTCGTGGACGCATATCCCCGCTATGCGTCGGCATTCGGGGTGGAGACGGTCGGCACCGTCCGGGCGGGCGAAGCGCTCGAGGCGCGAACGGCAGCGGAGGCGATCCCCGCCGCGCTTCGCGAGCCGGTGCTCACCCCGAAGGCCGCGCGGCGAGAGGTTCTGGCTCGCTGGCTGTCGCTCGCCTGCCCGGTGACGGTCGCCGACGTGCGCGCTCGCTATGCGATGGACGCGGCATGGGTCGAGCGCCGACTGACCGACTGGGAGCAGAAAGGCATTCTCGTGCGCGGGTCATTCGGTGGCGACCGGACCCAGGCGCGCTGGTGCTCGCGTCGCCTGCTCGAGCAGGCTCGGCGTCGCGAGCTGGCGCAGGCGCGCAAACAGATCGAGGCTGTGCCGCTGGACCGGTTCGCGCGCTTCCTCCAACGCTGGCAGCATCTCACGCCGGCCACACGCCTCTCCGGCGCTGATGCCACCGCGATGGCGCTGGCGCAGCTGCGCGGCCTCGCCCGACCTGCAGAGTCGTGGGAGCGGGACATTCTGCCATCGCGAATAAAGGGCTATGATGGCGCAGAGCTGTCGCGGCTCGCCGCCTCAGGTGCGCTCGTCTGGGCGGCTGAGCCACGCCGCGATGCGCCACCCGGGACGCCGCTGGCAGTCGGCAAGATCCGATTCTTCACTCGTGGCACCGGTCGCCTCTGGCTTGGGGAGCCGCTGGACGACGCTTCGCTCGGCGACGCTGCGCGCCGAGTTCGGGATACGCTGCGAAGCCAGGGTGCCTCCTTCACGTCCGACGTCTCCGCTGCTACCGCACTGGGCCAGCAAGCGACTCGAGACGCTCTTCGCGAGCTGGTCGCGGCGGGACTGGTCACGAACGACACGGTGGACGCGCTGCGAGACGTCCTACGATGGCGCTCCGTGTTTCCGCCCAAGCGCATGAGCGAGCCCGACCCGACTCGCTGGCTGCCGGCGGACTTCACCCCGTCGGCGAACCGACCCGTGGTCCAGCGCCGAGCCAACGTGCGTCGGCTGCCGAAGTGGAAGCGGCCAGATCACGAGGAAGTCGCCTCCTGGGGCGGTCGGTGGTCGCTGGTACATTCGCCCGGTACGCTAGGGACCGAGGCAGAGCAGTCGTCACTTGCAGAGCAGATCGCGCGTCAATGGCTCGATAGATATGGTATCGTGTCGCGTGACTGGTGGAAGAGAGAGCGCCCGGCTGTGGGCTGGCGCGACATCTACCATGAGCTGAAGCGACTGGAATTCCGCGGTGAGGTCCGTCGTGGCTACTTCGTCTCGGGTCTGGGCGGGGCCCAGTTCGCGATCCCGGAGGCTGTGGAGATGCTGCGGGCCGGCGAGCAGGAGGGGGAGGACGCACTCGTGGCGATGCCCGTATCGGATCCGGCGAACGTCTACAGCCTACCCCTTGCCCCCGGCACAGAGGCAGATCCGCTCGCCAGGCCGCGCGGCGCGGGAGCGATGCTCGTGACGCGCGCCGGTCAGATCGTCCTCACAGCCGAAGGACGGGGAGCGCGGCTCCGTGTGCGTCCAGGTGCGGCACCAGCCCAGGTGAGCGCGGCGGCACGGGCACTGGCCGAGCGACTCGTGGGTGGGCAGGGCGCGCGAGGCGCTCGGCGGCGTGACCTGATGGTGGAGACGATCGATGGTGAGCGGGCAGCGGCATCGCGTTACGCGGAAGCGCTCCGCGATGCGGGGTTCCGGGGGATGGGCACCGGGCTGCGGTACTATGCGGGGGTGAGCTGAGTGGCCAACAGGCCGTGCAGTACTGGGGTAACTACGTAGGGCTCGGTACTCGGACTGGCATACCAGCCGCCTAGAATGCTTGGCCAGATCGCGCGAGGACTGGCTGCCGGGCCACGACTCGCTCCTACGGCATCCGACCTCAGGCAGCGTCAGAACGGCGGCGCCGCAATCGTCCAAGCTCAGCCCTGCATTCTAGCGGCTGGTCTGCCATTCCGAGTACCGCGTCCTACGTAGTTACCCCAGTACTGCAGCGGCCGTTTGTACCGCGTACGCGGTCCCCCACTCGACCCTAAGCATATATGAATATTAATTCATATATGCGCACGCTCGAGCACTGGCCACCCCGACTCCGCCCGTTCGAGGCCCCGCACGCGACGGCCTGGCGCTGGTTCGAGGTCCAGGCGCCCTCGTATCGCCAGCGGGTCATCCACTGGGTGTCCAGCGCCAAGAAGCCGGAGATCCGCTCGGTGCGCCTCGAGCGCCTCATCGCACTGTCGGAGGAGGGGCGTCGGCTCTGATGTCGTGGAGATCGGGTCGGCAAGAACGTATGAATATTAATTCATATAT
>JAYUTY010000244.1:0-5053 GCA_043754875.1 Gemmatimonadota bacterium | reverse complement strand
ATCGGGCTGAGCCTCTGTGCCCCGGCGCTCGAGGCCCAGAGCACTCCCGTCTCGAGCAACATGGCGGAATCGCCACTGCTGCTCGGCGACCTGTACCTGCAGGTGCAGGCGGTCAACCCGCGCCTCCAGGCAGCCCGCGCACTCACGCAGGCTGCCCGCGCCCGCATCGCCAGTGCCTCCTTGCCGCCGGATCCGCAGGTCCAGCTCGGGCTGATGAACTACTCGCTGCCTCGCCTCACCCCGATGCCCGTGCTGGGGATGAGGCAGCTCCAGATCATGCAGATGCTGCCGTTGGGCGGCAAGCTCTCGCTCGCGGGCCGCGTGGCTGACGCGCGCGCGTCCGCGGCGAATCATCGCTCCGAGGATGTCTCATGGGATCTGCGTGCGCAGTCGGCGATGGCATTCTATGACCTGTACGCCACCGATCGCGGACTGGTCGTAGCCCGGGAGACGCTACGCCTTCTTCAGGACATCGCCGCGACCGCCGACGCGATGTACCGTGTCGGCACCGGACGTCAGGCCGACGTGCTGCGTGCCAGGGTCGAGGTCGCACGCATGGTGGAGGATACGCTGCGCATGCAGGCGATGCGACAAGCCATGGCTTCGCGGATCGGTGCGCTCCTCGATCGTGGACCAACGTTCGACATCGGCGTTCCGGTGCTTCCTACCTTCCCGGACGCGATGCCTGCGCGGGCCTGGCTGGACTCCGTGGCGCGTGACGGGCGGCCAATGATCCGTGCCGGTCTCGAGGAAGTCCGTGCGGCCGATGCGTCGGCGCGTCTTGCGCGGAAGGAGATCTTCCCCGACATCCAGGTCGGCGTGCAGTACGGACAGCAGGGAGGCGAGATGGGTACCGAGCGCATGGGGAGCCTGATGATCGGGGCCTCCATTCCGATCTTCGCCCGGTCGCGGCAGTTGCAGATGCGCGTCGAGACGGAGGCCATGCGCCAGATGGCCCAGGCTGACGTTGCGGCGATGCGTGCCGAAACCGGGGGCCGGATCGGCGAGGCCTACGCAGCGATTCTGCGCGCGCGCAGTCTTGCGACGCTCTATCGCACCACCGTGCTGCCGGAGGCCGACGCCACGGCCGCCTCGGCGCTCTCGGCTTACCGCGTTGGCGGCGTGGACTTCATGACCCTGCTCGATGACCGCATGACGGTCAATAGGTACCGCCAGGAGCTCAACGTGCTCGAGGCAGAGCAGGGGAAGTCGTGGGCCGAGCTCGAGATGCTGGTCGGAACGACGTTGGTAGACGCGCCGCGCAGGACCGGGAAGACGACCGTCGGACCCACAATGCCCACAGGGAGCGCCAGATGAGCCGGATCCTGAAGATCCTCGCGTACGCCCTGGTCCTGCTGCTCGCGGTGGGGACGGTCATTTTCATGACACGAGCCGCGGATACGCCCGCCGCGATGGCGGCAGAAACGGCGTCGGTCGGAGGCAAGACAGCGCCCTTCGGCTCCGCGGTGACCCTGTCGACGAAGGACGCGCAGCGCATCGGTGTGACCTACGCCACGGCGACCGTGGGAGGGCTCGCGAAGGAAGTACGCACCGTGGGTCAAATCACGTTCGACGAGACCCGCGTCCACACGATCTCCCTGAAGGTCGACGGGTTCGTCGATCACCTGATCGTCAATGCGACCGGGCAGGCGGTGACGGCCGGTCAGCCGCTGCTCACCATCTACTCACCGATGCTCGTGAGCGCCGAGGAGGAGCTGCTGCTCGCGAAACGCCTCCAGCGCGATGTCGCCGGTGCGAGCGCCGAGACTCGGCGAAGCGCCGAAGATCTGCTCACTTCCTCGCGTCGTCGTCTCGCGTACTGGGACGTCCCGGCCGGCGAGATAAACGAGGTCGAGCGCACTGGGCAGGTGCACAAGACATTGACGATGCGCGCCCCGGCGGGTGGGTACGTGCTCGAGAAGACCGTGACAGCCGGCCAGAAAGTCATGGCCGGCGATCCGCTCTACAAGGTCGCCGACCTGAGCGTCCTCTGGGCCGAGGGAGAAGTGTTCGAGCAGGACATGTCCACGGTCCTGCTTGGAGCTGCGGTCAACGCGGAGTTCGCGGCATTTCCCGGCGAGCACTGGCTGGGGCGCATCTCGTACATCTACCCGACGCTGAATCCGGAGACCCGGACGGTGCGTGTGCGAGTCGTCCTCCCAAACGCCGCATTCCGCCTCAAACCCGGCATGTACGCCACGCTGCGGATTGCCGGACGGGCTCGTGAGGGGGTGCTCTCGGTGCCGCGCTCGGCTGTCCTGGCGACTGGAGAGCGCAGCATCGTCTTCGTCCGGGAGTCCAGTGGTGAGCTGGCGCCGCGCGAGGTGGCTCTGGGGACGACGAACGACGACCGGGTGGAGGTTCTCCGGGGTCTCACGGCGGGAGAGACCGTGGTCGCGTCTGCCACCTTCCTCGTCGATGCCGAGTCGAACCTGTCCAAGGCGCTGGGGGGGATGGGGAACATGCCGGGCATGGAGATGAAGACTCCGCCGAAGGCACTGCCCGCGACGCCCGCGGTGAGGAAGTAGCGTCATGCTCAAGCGCATTGTCGAATGGGCCGTCGCGAACAAGCTGATCGTCCTCCTCTTCACCTTCGCCATTCTGGCCGGTGGAGTGTTCGCCGTGCAGCGCACCACGCTCGAGGCGCTGCCCGACCTGTCCGACGTGCAGGTGATCATCCAGGCCAACTACAACGAGCAGGCGCCGCGAATCGTCGAGGATCAAGTCACGTTCCCGATCGCCGCCGAGATGCTCAAGGTGCCGGGAGCGCGCACGGTGCGTGGCTACTCGTTCTTCGGCGTGTCATTCGTCTACATCATCTTCGAGGACGGCACTGACCTCTACTGGGCACGTTCGCGTGTCATGGAATATCTCAGTGGCGTGCAGGGCAAGCTCCCGGCCGCCGTCAAGCCGACCCTCGGGCCCGACGCGACGGGACTGGGCTGGGTGTACCAGTACGCACTGGAAGACACCACAGGCCGCCTCGACCTCGCGCAACTCCGGGGCGTCCAGGATTGGTATCTCCGCTATGCCCTGACGGCGGTGCCCGGCGTCTCTGAAGTCGCCACGGTCGGGGGGTTCGAGAAGCAGTACCAGGTCGACATCGACCCGGCCCGGCTGCTCGCCTACGGGATCCCGGTGACGAAGGTCATGGCGGCGATCCAGGCAGCGAACAACGACGTCGGCGCGATGACGATGGAGCTCTCCGAGCGGGAGTACATGGTGCGCGGGCTCGGCTACCTCAAGTCGATCGGCGACATCGAGAACGTGGTCGTCGGCGCGACGAAGGACGGAACCCCGATTCGTGTGGCGGAGCTCGGGCGCGTCGCCGTCGGACCGGCCATCCGCCGCGGCGTCGTCGATCTCGACGGACGTGGCGACGCAGTCGGGGGCATCGTGGTGATGCGCTTCGGGCAGAATGCGCTCACGACGATCAAGCTGGTCAAGGCGCGCCTGGCGGAGGTCGCAAAGGGACTGCCGCCCGGAGTCGTGGTCCGCCCCGTGTACGACCGAAGTGAGCTGATCGAGCAGGCCATCGACACACTGAAGGGGAAGCTGCTCGAGGAGTCGATCATCGTCGCCCTGGTCTGCATCATCTTCCTCCTCCACGCGCGGTCGGCGCTCGTCGCCATCCTCACGCTCCCCGTCGGCATCCTCATGGCCTTCATCGGCATGCGGTTCGTGAACGTCGGAGCCGACATCATGTCGCTCGGCGGCATCGCCATCGCCATCGGCGCCATGATCGACGCTGCGATCGTCATGATCGAGAACATGCACAAGCACCTCGAGCGCGCGGTGCTCGCCAAGGAGGGCCCGGGGGCGGAGAATGCGAAATCGTTCAACTCGTCGGTCCTCACGACCGAGGAACGCTGGCGCGTCGTGGTCGAGAGCGCGAAGGAAGTGGGGCCGGCCCTGTTCGTCTCCCTCTTGATCATCACCGTGTCCTTCCTCCCTGTCTTCTCGCTGGAGGGACAGGAGGGCCGGCTGTTCAAGCCGCTCGCCTTCACGAAGACCTTTTCGATGGCGGCGGCCAGTCTCCTGTCGCTGACGCTCGTTCCCGTGACGATGGGGCTGTTCATTCGCGGCAAGATGTACCGCGAGCGCGCGAACCCCCTCAATCGTTTCCTGATCCGCCTGTATCGTCCGGTCATTGCGTTCGTGCTCGCGAAGCGCGGGCCGGTGATCATGGCCGGTGTGGTCGTGCTGGTGCTCACCTGGATCCCATGGACACGGATCGGCAGCGAGTTCATGCCGCCTCTCGAGGAGGGCACCATCCTCTTCATGCCGACCACGCTTCCTGGCGTGTCAGTGGCGCGCGCCCGCGAGATCGTCCGGCAGCAGGACGCCATCCTGAAGTCATTTCCGGAAGTCGATCACGTGTGGGGCAAGGCCGGACGTGCCGAGACGGCCACCGATCCGGCCGGTCTGGACATGTTCGAGACCACGATCACGCTGAAGCCGAAGGCACAGTGGCGGGAGGGGATGAAGTACGACCTCCTCGTTGCCGCGATGGACTCAGCTACCAGGATGCCGGGGGTGACGAACGCCTGGACGATGCCGATCAAGGGCCGCATCGACATGCTCGCCACGGGGATCCGGACTCCCGTCGGCATCAAGATCTTCGGTCCCGATCTCGCCGTGCTCGAGGAGATCGGGAAGCGCATCGAGCAGGGTGCACGCATGATCCCGGGCACGCGGAGTGCCTTCGCCGAGCGCGCGGTCAGCGGCTACTACCTGGACATCGACATCAATCGCGAGGCGGCGGCGCGGCATGGTGTCAACATCGCCGACGTGCAGGCGGTGATCGCGACGTCGATCGGAGGCATGACGGTCACGCAGACCGTCGAGGGGCGTGAGCGGTACGGCGTGCGGGTGCGGTATCCGCAGGAGCTGCGTGACACGCCGGAGCGCCTCGCTTCCGTGCTCGTGCCGGTCAATCACGACATCGGGGCCGGGGCACAGGCGCCCACGCCGGGCGCGGGAATGGGCGCCGGTGGTGGGGCCATGTCCGCGGGCAACGCTCAGGTCCCGCTCGGCCAGCTTGCCACGATCA
>JAYUTY010000243.1:0-5054 GCA_043754875.1 Gemmatimonadota bacterium | reverse complement strand
GCACCGCGCGCTACTACACGCTCGGGCCCACTCACGGCTTTCCGCGAGAGCTCTGGTTCGTCTGCCACGGCTATGGGCAGCTCGCGTCCCGTTTCATCAGCCAGTTCGCGCCGCTGGATGACGGGACGCGGCTGATCGTGGCGCCGGAGGCGCTATCGCGCTTCTACCTCGACCCGATCCCGCAACGGAGGCACGAGACATCGCCGCGGGTCGGCGCCACGTGGATGACGCGCGAAGGTCGCGATGCGGAGATCGCCGACTACGTCGCGTATCTCGAGCTGCTCACTCAGGAGGTACGTCACCCCTTGGGAGGGGCCGCGCCGCGCATCATCGTTCTCGGCTTCTCGCAGGGCACCGCGACGGTGAGTCGCTGGCTGGCCGCGAGTGCCATGCGCGCCGATCAGCTCGTACTCTGGAGCGGTGGCATTCCACCGGAGCTCGGCCTCGCAGCGTGGTCGGCACGACTTCAGGGAGCCGAGATCACGCTCGTTTCAGGCGAGAAGGATGAGATGGTGACCCCCGCCGCGATCGCGGCGGATGCCGAGCGCCTTTCGCTCGCTGGCGTTGCGTACACACTGCAACGTCACGCCGGCGGACACTCGATCGACGCGTCGGCCCTCGAGCATCTCGCAGACACGTTCGCGGCGCACTGAGCGGCCGCGCTGCACTCACTCGCGCCGGTCGTCGCGCAGCTTCTCGATCTCGCGGCGATCCCGCTTCGTCGGGCGTCCCTTCTCCTCATAGACGAACGCCGCTGGCGCCATCCGAAGCTGCTCGCTCAGTTTTGCGCGTGCGGCGCGACTCGCCTCCGTCTCCTCGTAGAGCGTGCTGGCGACCGACGCGGGGCCGCGGCGCTCCGAGAGGGCGCGCACCAGAACCACGTGCTCGTATGGTCCCTGCCGCACGCGTACGTGATCGTTGACCTGGATCAACTTCGCCGGTTTGATCTTCTCGTCATTCACCATGACCTTGCCCCCGCCGATCGCCTCGGAGGCCAGCGAACGGGTCTTGAAGAAGCGCGCGGCCCAGAGCCACTTGTCGATGCGAACGCGGCCGGCCGCGCTCTGCTTTTCATCCTGCTGCTCCTTGAAGCTCATGATGCTCTATGAAGAGGGGCGGTACTTGACTGGAGAGCGTGTCCGATTATACTTCGGTATCGAAACATTCGACATAGGACTATGCCGACTCGCTACAAGGGATCCGCAACCGAGGTGCTGGCGCTGGACACCTTCATCAAGATGGTACGCAGCCTGAATGCCGTACAGGCGCAGCTGCTGCCCGCCTTGCAGAAGGAGTCCGGCCTGACCGAGAGCCAGTTCGGCGTGCTCGAGGCGATCCACCACCTCGGCCCGCTCACCCAGACCCAGCTTTGCGCGAAAATCCTGCGCAGCGGCAGCAACGTCACGACCGTGATTGACAATCTGGAGCGAGACGGGCTCGTCCGCCGAGAGCGCGGCGCGAACGATAGACGTGTTCAGCTGGTAAGTCTAACGCCGAAGGGCGACGAGCTGATCCGAAGAATCCTGCCGGTGCACGTGAGCCGAATAACCACCGTGCTCGGGGCGCTGAGTGAGCAGGAGCAGCGCGAGCTCGGCAGGGTATGCCGGAAACTCGGATCGGCCTCCGTGAGTTCGGCGTGAGCAGCACCAAACGGTTTCCGTTTTGCCAAATTGATTCGATAACGCAATATCCTTTATCGGAGAGTACATCATGGGTACCAACGTCAACCTTCGTCAGACCACCGCCTCGGGTAACGCCGGCGAAGCCGCCGATCACCGCCGTTCCGTCCGCCAGTACGAGTTGACTCGGATCCCCGAAGCGAACCTCCGTGAACTGCTCCGACTGGCCGGTCGCGCACCATCAGCGTACAACGTGCAGCCCTGGCGCTTCATCGTCGTCGAGGACGAAGCCCTCAAGGCGAAGCTGTCGGAAGCGGCCTACGGCCAGCAGCAGATCGTGCGTGCTCCAGCGACGATCGTGATGTACAGCGACATGGTGAGCGCGCTCGAGCGCATGCCTGAAGCGAGTCATCCCGACCTGCCGCAGGACAAGCGCGACGAGGGTGTCGCGAACTTCCGCGCTTCGTTCGCGTCGCAGTCGGATGACGAGCGCGAGATCTGGGGCGCCGCGCAGTCGAACATCGCGCTCGGCTACCTGCTCCTGCTGGCCGAGGCGAAGGGCTTCGCCACGTCGCCGATGCTGGGCTTCGATGCCGAGAAGGTCAAGGCGCTTCTGGGCCTCCCTGCACACGTCCGTCTTCCGGCGCTCGTCGCCATCGGGTACTCGGCTGAAGAAGGGTTCCGCCCGCACCGCCTGCCCGCTGAATCGCTCGTCGAGTTCCGTTGATCGTTCACGTGTCGTCTGGAGTCAGTCATGTCCGCCACGTCCGGAATTCACCACGTCACCGCCATCGCCGGCGATCCGCAGCAGAACGTTGATTTCTACGCCGGAGTGCTCGGACTGCGCCTGGTGAAGCGGACCGTGAACTTCGACGATCCGAACAGCTATCATCTCTACTATGGAGATGAGACGGGCACGCCGGGCAGCATCCTCACCTTCTTCCCGTGGCCGCGTGCTCGGAATGGGCGGGCAGGGGTGGGTGAGGTCGCGGTAACGTCGCTGGCCATCCGTCCGGCGTCGATCGGCTTCTGGCTCGAGCGCTTCGTACGACACGCGGTGCAGCACGACGCGCTCGGCAGCCGCTTCGGCGAAACGACGATCGCCTTCCGCGATCACGACGGCCTGCAGCTGGAGCTCGTGGCCACGTCGTCAGCCGAGTCACGACCGGCGTGGGGAGGCGGCACGGTGCCGATCGAGCACGCGATCCACGGCGTACACTCAGTCACGCTCTGGGAGCATTCCCTGGCGCCGACGGCACACGTTCTGACGAAGGTCTTCGGCTTCCGTCGTCTGGCGACGGAGGACTCCACCACGCGCTTCGTCACTGGCGACGAAGGTGCCGGCGCGATCGTTGACATTCGCGAGGTCGGTGGCTTTCTGGGACCGCAGGGTGGGGCAGGGACGGTACATCACGTCGCCTTCCGTGCGTCGGACGACGCGGCGGAGTTGGCGCTTCGTCAACACGTCTCGGAGCTCGGGCTGCACGCGACCGCTGTGATCGACCGCGAATACTTTCGTTCGGTGTACTTCCGCGAACCGGGCGGCGTGCTGTTCGAGATCGCGACGGACGCGCCGGGTTTCGCCGTCGATGAGCCATTGGAGCACCTCGGCGAGACGCTTCGGCTCCCGCCGCAGTACGAGAGTCGGCGCACAGAGATCGAACAACGACTGTTGCCGATTGCCCTGCCTGGCTCGGTCAACCATTCTCCTTCGGAGGTGCCAACGTGACCGCGCTCGACCTGCACCAGCACCAGTGGGAGCCGGCAACGTCGCCGGATGGAATGACGCTGCTGTTGCTGCATGGCACGGGGGGCGACGAATCCGATCTCCTGCCGTTTGGCCGCATGATCGCGCCGGGCGCTGCGCTGCTGAGTCCGCGTGGAAATATCCTCGAGCATGGAGCACCGCGCTTCTTTCGTCGCCTGGCCGAAGGGGTGTTCGATCTGGACGACCTGCGCCTGCGTACCCAGGAGCTCGCTCGATTCATCGGGGCTGCGGCCGATCAGTATGGCTTTGCGAGCTCGCGGACGTACGCCGTCGGCTTCTCGAACGGCGCCAACATCGCAGCGAGTCTGCTGCTCTCCAGTCCGGGCACTATCGCCGGAGGCGTCCTGCTTCGGGCGATGACTCCGTTCGAGCCCGCTGGACTCACGGACCTCGCTGCGACCGGTGTGCTGCTGAGCCAGGGCCGGCAGGACCCCATCGTGTCGGCGGGCACCGCTGAGCGACTCGCCGAGTTGCTGCGCGAACGCGGGGCGGATGTTGAGATCGCCTGGCAGGTGGCGTCGCACGGCCTCGTGCAAGGCGACGTCATGGCGGCGACCCGTTGGCTCGCGAAGCAGCGCTTACCGGCGGCTGAGTAGGTCGCCATAGCGCAGGTTGCCCGAGCCGCGCGGACTATTAAGTTACTGACCAGTCATTAATACAATAGATCGGGAACCCTTTGATCCGACGCCTGCTTCTTGACTGACCGGTCGGTCACCAACTCCCATGTCTGAGCCTCTCCCGAAAGCCCGATGGCGCCGCCTCCCCGAGGAGCGGCCACGACAGATCCTCGACGCTGCCCTCGCGGTGTTCGCGGAACGAGGACTCGCGGCTGCCCGGCTCGACGACATTGCCCGGCGCGCAGGTCTGTCCAAGGGCACGATCTATCTCTACTTCCCGAACAAGGAAGAGCTCTTCCGCGAAGTCGTGCGCGGCACGGTGATCGCCTTCATCGAGCGCGCCGAGGAGTTCGCGCAGGCCGAGCGCGATCCGAAGCAGGCGCTCCTCGCGTGGATGGCCGGATACTGGGAATGGCTGAGATCCCCCGTCTTCCCGGCGATGCACCGGCTCGTCCACTCCGAGCTGCGAAGCTTTCCCGATCTCGCCGCGTTCTACGCCACCGAGGTCGTGGAGCGCGTGCATCGCCTCGTGTGCCACCTGCTCGAGCGCGGTATGGATGTCGGCATCTTCCGCCGCGTCGACGCACTCGTGGCCGCACGAATGCTCAGCGCACTCTTCCTCTCGCACGCGAACTGGTATCACCAGCGCGACTCGTTCAAGTCGCTCGCCGACATGCCTGCCGACACGATCTTTGCGCAGGTGCAGGACTTTTTTCTTCACGCCATGCGCCCCGACGTTGCGGACGCTCCCCAGCACGCCTGACATGACACGCACGCCGCCATCCCGTACTGCTCGCACGCTCAGGCTCACGCTCGGGCTGCTCACGTTCTTCATGCTGCACAGCGCTCAGCCAGCGTCGGCGCAGGCCGGTGCCCGCCGCGATTCGACCGTCAGGCTTACACTGCTCGATGCCATTCGGCTGGCCGCGCGCCAGAACACCTCGGTCGAGAGCGCACGCTATCGCGTGGAGGCCGCCCGCGCGCGCGTCACGCAGCGCCGCGCCGATCTCCTGCCCAATCTTTCGGGGTCGGCGAGCGAGCGCAGCTCGA
>JAYUTY010000242.1:0-5066 GCA_043754875.1 Gemmatimonadota bacterium | reverse complement strand
ATCGATGCGGTGCTCGACGACCCGCGACTCCCGATGGCGCTGCTGCGCGCGCGGTTGGGCGGATGTGCATCGCTCAACCTCTTCGCCTACGTGATGGTGCGCCACGCACTCCGCCGCCTCGGCGAGGATGACCGGATGCTGGCGGACTACGTCGCCGCAGTGATGGTGCACTTCGGCGTGCGTGGGAATGCGCATCGCATCAGCGGGACGGACGACCAGACCTACACGACGCTCGCGGATCTCGCCGCGGACCTCGACGATCCGGACGGGCGCCGGAGCTTTCTCGTGCGCGCGCACCTCGGCAACTACGCACTCTGGGTGAGCGGCCTGTTCCCCGACAACGTGGAGTATCGCACGTGGCGCCGCGGTGGGCCCACGCTGGACTACTTCGAGGAGATGGGACGCCTGGGGTATCAGCTCGCGGCGGACCATCGGCTCGCGGAGGATCACGGCCTGGCGACACTCTATGCCACGATGGGCGCACGATTCGGGCTGCTGCGCGCCGCGCTCAACGATGTCAGCGACGCGCTGCTCTTTCCGGACCGCTACTCGCCGGAGCGGCTGATGCGGCAGGTCACGAGTGAATCGCGCTGGCGGCGGTTGAACTGAGCCCGCCGGCCGGAGCGTCGAGCGCGGCCTGAACGAAGCCAGCGAACAGCGCGCGGTCCCAGGATTCCGCCGTGCGGGTGAGCTCCTCGGGATGCCACTGCACGCCGACGAGCCACCAGTCGTCGCGCACCCATTCCGCGCCCTCGATCACGCCGTCCGGTGCGTGCGCGACAGCCGCGAAGTCGTTCGCCAGCTGGCCGAGCGCCTGATGGTGAAAGGAGTTCACGTGAAGCGTGGTGGCGCCGACCAGTCGAGCGAGGCGTGACGTACTGGCGACCGTGACCTCGTGCACGCGTGCGGCGCGCGGCCATGGGCCATCATGCGCCAGTGCGCCGATCCACTCGCTCGGCAGATCCTGCACGAGCGTACCGCCGAGGGCAACGTTGGCGACCTGGATGCCGCGGCAGACGGCGAGTGTGGGAAGGCGACGTGCACGCGCCGCGAGAACGAGCGCGAGCTCGAAGGCGTCGCGCAGCTCATGGATCTCGCCGAGCGTCGAGTGGGGCGTCTGCGCGTAGTGACGCGGGTTGACGTCCTCGCCACCGGTGAGCAGGAGCGCCTGCATCCCGTCGAGCAGCTCATCTGCATGCTCCGGGGCCACCACGGGGAGAATGTAGGGGCGAGCACCGGCCTGGAGCAGCGCGTCGGTGTACGCCACATTCGCCCGCGTGCGGGGTACGTGGCGAATGGTCTCGGAGGTCGCCGTCACGGCGATTGCGGGGCGCGAATTCACTGGAAGTCTGGTTGCGAGGGCGCGAGCGTGCCCTGTATCCTATACCCCGGCGGCCGGCCTCTCCAGCGCTGCCACGCCGGCGTCGACCAAGATCCCAGCCCACGCATGTTCGAGTCGTTTCGCCAATCACTCCTCGATCTCATGGACCGCGCGACCCCTCCCGAGGAACGGCGAGCCGGACTGGCGCGCATGAAGCAGACGCTCGTCACGGCGCGCATGGGATTGGAAGATCTGCGCGGCGGGCTCACAGTCACGCGCGAGCGGCTCGCGACCGAATCGGGTGAGCTCGCCACGATGCGCCGGCGGAAGGGGCAGGCCGCGGCAATCAACGATGCGGAGACAGTCGCGCTGGCCGAGAAGTACGAAGCGCAGCACGCTGAACGTGTCGCGGTGCTGCAGCGCAAGCTCGATGCACAGGAGGCCGAGCTGGCGATCGCCGAGCGCGACGTCGCACAGATGGGCGCCGAGCTGAAGGCGGCGATGGCCGGGGTGGGGACGGGGCCGGGCGGCGCTGGCGCCGCGCAGCGTGCCGCGGAGGCCGAAGCGGAGCTGGCCACCGGTGACGCCGGCGGGGTGGCCTCCGAGATCGACGCGCTCTCGCGTGCAAGCGCACGTTCGGCACGAACAGCGGACGCCGAGCGCCAGCTGGCAGAGCTCAAGCGTCGCATGGGGAAGTAGGGCGGAGTGAAGCGGTCTCCCCTGCCGCGGGCGATGATGCTCGTGGCGCTTCCGCTCGCGCGCGCCCTGGCGCAGGATCCCGCCGCGTCGCGACGGGCAACCATGGCGCCATCGGAGCGCCCGATCGTTCCGTGCGCCGGCCAGCGCATCGACGAGATCACCGTCTACTCCGAGGCGCCGACCGTCGCGAACCTGCGTCGCGTCCCGCTGGTCGCGCAGCTCGCGCGCGCGCTGCACACGACGACGCGCCCGCAGGTGATCCGGCACTTTCTCCTCCTGGAGGAGGGGAACAGGTGCTCCGAGCTGCGGCGCGCCGAATCGGAGCGCATCCTGCGCGCGCAACCCTACATCGCGGACGCCGACGTCTTCGTGGTCGAGAATGACCACGGGGGAGTGGATCTCGAGGTGCGCACGAGTGACGAGGCGTCTATCGTGCTCGGAGGAGCGCCACGCTTCACGAGTCCCTTTCTTGGTTTCCTGCTGCTTGGGAGCGCGAACGTCGCAGGGCAGGGGGTCTACGTCGCCGGAGACTGGCGCGAGGGACGCGGCTTCCGCGACGGTTTCAGCGGGCGACTGATCGACTACCAGTTCCAGGGGAAGCCGCTGATCGTGGCAATCGAGGGAGATCGGGCGTCCCTCGGCGGCTCGTGGCGCGCCGAGGCAAGGCGACCGTACTTCACCGATCTGCAGCGGCTGGCCTGGCGAGGGCAGGTGGGCGGATCCGAAGGCTACACCGAGCTCCGCCTGCCGAACGGCGACCGGCCAGCCGTGCAGGTCAGGCGCCAGTTCTTCGACCTGGGCGTTCTGGGCCGCTTGGGGCCGCCGGGCCATCTGAGCCTGTTCGGCGTCTCCGTCACGCACACGGGGTTGGAGTCCGGCGACCGGCTGATCATGGGCGACCAGGGGATCATCACCGACGTCGGCCCGCTGGACCGGACGTACGCATCGCACCGCGTGACGCGGCTCAATGGGCTGTTCGGCTATCGCCGCCTCAGCTTCGAGCGGAGAGACGGATTGGACGCGCTCACGGCGACGCAGGACGTGCCCGTCGGGCTCCAGATCGGCGCGTTGGTTGGTCGCAGCGCACCGTTCCTGAGCTCGAGGGACATCGACACGTTCGTATCGGGCGACCTCTATCTCGGCGGGACGTCGCAGTACGGCGTGTCGAGGTTGCAGCTGCGCGGCGAGGCACGCCATCCGCTGGGCCTTCCGTGGGACGGCATCCTGACGAGTGGCCGCTACACGCACTCGATGCAGCCCTCGCGGTGGCGCCTGGAGCAGTTCGAGCTGGAATGGGCCAACGTGTTCCGGCAGCGCACGCCGTTCCAGTTGCTGCTCGGTGTGCCGGAAGGAGGAATACGCGGCTACGAGCAGTCCACGCTTGCCGGCGGGCAGCGCGTCGTCGCGCGGTTCGAGGAGCGCTACCTGCTCGGCACGGCGCTCAAGCAGGGAGACGTGGGAATGGCGCTGTTCGCCGACGTGGGCAAGCAGTGGGCGGGAAGCGTCCCATTCGGAGTACGCACCCCGGTGCTCGGCTCACTCGGCATCAGCCTGATTGCGGCCGTTCCGCCACGCTCGGCGCGCCAATATCGTGTCGATCTCGCGTTCCCGCTGAGTCAGCGCCTTGCGGGTCGCGGCTGGACGGTGACGTTCACGAATGCCGACCGGGCGAAATTCGCGTTCCGCGAGTCGCGCGACGTCGCCGATGCACGCGAGCCAACCGTGCCGTCGTCGATCTTCGCCTTCCCCTGATCGCGCCAGCGCTCAGTCTCTACGCGGCACGCTGCTCGGCACGTTCGCCGAGCATGCGCCGGATCGGCACGACGAGGGCGAACAGGATTGCCGCCGCAACGAGGAGCGTGGTCGCCGTCCGCTGGAAGAGCATGGGCATCTGCATCAGCTTCTCGGGATCGACGTTTCCACCGAGGATGCCGGCGACGAGATTGCCGAGCGCGATGGACATGAACCACACGCCCATCATCTGTCCGACGAAGCGGGGCGGGGCAAGCTTGGTGACCGAGCTGAGGCCGACCGGACTGAGGGCGAGCTCACCGACGACCTGGAGGAAGAAGGTGACGATCAGCCAGAGAATCGACACACGCGCGCCGACGCCACCACCGGCGATCACGTGATTCGCCGCGGCGACCATGATCAGGTACGAGACACCGGCGCTGAGCAGAGCGAAGGCGAACTTGGCGGGGCTGGAGAAGTTGATCCCGCGGCGCGCTAGCGCGACCCAGACGTAGGCGAACACCGGCGAGAGCACAACGACGAAGAACGGGGTCGCCGACTGCAGCCAGAGCGTCGGCATCTCCCAACCGAAGATGTGGCGATCGGTGAAGTCGCGCGCGAACAGGTTGAGCGACGTCGGCGCCTGCTCGTACGCGGACCAGAAGGCGCAGGCGAAGAGGAAGAGGACGACGATGACTCCCATGCGCTTCTTCTCGCCGCCCGAGAGGCCGGCGAAGAAGAAGAGGTAGCCGAAATAAGCCACGGCCATGCTGCCGATCAGGTACGTCATGCGTCGCGCCATGACGACGGGATCGAAGGGGATCACGCCGGCCATGATGAGGGCGACGATGACCGCGACGATCCCGAGCGCGCCGAGGGTGATGGTGCGTGTCCGGCGCTGCTGCTCCGAGCCGACCGAGGGATGTGCGCCGATGGGGCCAAGCGTGCGATCCGCCCGGGCGCGAAAGGCGATCAGCCCGATGAGCATCCCGACACCTGCGGCGCCGAAGCCCCAGTGCCAGCCGACACGCTCTCCGAGCGCTCCGGTGATGAACGGCGCAACGAACGCACCGAAGTTGAAGCTCATGTAGAAGATCGCGAAGCCGGCGTCCTGCCGCGCGCCGCCTTCCGGGTAGAGACCTCCGATGATCGCGGAGATGTTCGGCTTGAGCAGCCCCGTGCCCATCGCGATCAGGATGAGCCCGAGAAAGAACGCCTTGTGCGCGAAGAGGGCGGAGAGCGCGATGGAGAGATGCCCGAGCGCGATGAGCACGCCGCCCCACCAGATCGCGCGCCGCAACCCGAGCCAGCGATC
>JAYUTY010000241.1:0-14655 GCA_043754875.1 Gemmatimonadota bacterium | reverse complement strand
CGTTGGCGCGCGCGGCCGACGGCACATACACCCCCGATGCCGCGTCGGCGTATGCCGCCGTGAAATCGCTCGACGTGGAGCGCGACGTCGCCTTGATGCCCGACTCGAGCTTCGTGTGCGTACTCGCGAACGGCCGCGTCAGGTCGGACTGCAGGATGAAGGACGGCATGCGCCCTTCCGTCACGTCGCGCTCTCGCGGGGTCGCGAGGGCGCCGCTCGTCGGGCCGGCCTGCACGACGGCGCTCGAGAGCAGGTTGTCGGATGTGGAGCGGTTGTGCGTGAACCGCGCCTCCGTGCTGAACGTCGTCACCTGCGGACCGCCGGTGCGCCGGTACGCCACCGCGTAGTCCTGCGTCACGTTGCGCGACGCCACGTCGCTGTACTGGTTGAACAGCCCGACCACGCCGCGCGAGGCGTCGAGATCGGAGTAGTATGCCGAGTTGCTGCGCGCGAAATTGCCCCCCGAGATCATCGCGTCGGCCGAGAGCGCGTCGTGTTCGGCGAGCTTGTACTCGGTGCGGATGGTCAGGTTCTGCGAGCGCGGCTTGACCAGGCCGTCAGACTCCGAGATCAGGAACGCCGACGGCTGCGCCGTGAGATAGCTGCGGTCCGAGGTGCCCGAGGTAGGGCGCCGGTCGCGGAAGACGTTGTAGGAGGTGAAGAGCGTCCACGGTCCAACCTGCTTGCCGATGTTGCCCGATGCGTTCACCAGTCCCGTGGAGCCGGTGCCGGCCGTCATGCCACCGCTCAGCCCCTGCTCGGTCTGCTGCGTGAGCACGATGTTGATGATGCCGGCCGTTCCCTCCGGATCGTTCTTGGCCGACGGGTTGGTCGCCACCTCGACGCGTGCCACCGTGCTCGCCGGCAGCTGCGCCAGGAAGTTGCCCAGCTGCTCGCCGCGCAGCGGAGACGACCGCCCATTGATCTGCACGACGACGTTCTCGTTGCCGCGCAGGCTCACCTTGTTGGAGCCGTCCACCTCGATGGACGGCACGTTGCGCAGGACGTCCACCGCCGTGCCGCCGCTCGCCGTCGCCATGTTCTTCACGGCGTAGCTGTTCCGGTCCGGCGCGAGCTCCACCTCGTCACGTTCCGCGGTCACGGTCTGACCCGCGAGCTGCGTGGCCGTGGCCACCGTGACCGTCAGTGCGCCCAGGTCGACGATGGGTGTCGCGGGGGTGATCGTCACGTTGGCACGCACCAGCGGCGCGAAGCCGATGGCGCGGAAGCGCACGGAATAGCGGCCGGGCGCGAGCCCGTCCACGACGAACGACCCGTCCGGCTTGAGCAGCGCCCCGCCGGCGAAGCTCGTGTCCGCCGCTCGCCGCACGGTGATCGAGCCGGCGCTCAGCGCGCGGCTGCTCGCTGCCTCCACCACGCGCCCGCGAATCTCGCCACCGACCCGCACTCCCGGCGCGCCGGCCGGCCCGGTCCGCGTTGGGGCAGCGGCTGCACCCTGCGCAGCGAGGCTGGCAACGGAGCAGGCGAGCACGGAGACCAGGGCGCAGGCGCGCACGATGGCGTGGCGAAGACGAGCGGACATGTTGAGACGAGCGAAAGAAAGGTGCACGAGGCGGCGCGCAAGTCGCGCGGCCGCCATGGTTCCAGAGAGTGTGTACGGGCGAAAGGTCCGGAGCGTTTCCGGAAGTTCAGATCCGGCCAGGCTCAGCGATCCGGCGCACCGACGAGTGCCCACAGCTTGGACACCGTGGACCAGTTCCGGGTTGTAACGGAATCGCCAAGAATGCGTACGAGTGCGGCGGAGAGCCGGCTCTCGAGGATGCCCGACGGGCACCACAGGTACGCGGCGCGCGCGCCGAGCGCGAGCTGATCGGGCGCCCACTCCATCGTGGTGAGCGGCACCAGGCGGGCGCGGTCCGCCTCCGTACGGAAGACGGAAACCATCAGTCGCGACGAATCGGTGGCGACCGCAACGAGCGGATTCTCACGCACGACAGCGGCGAACGCGCTCGGGCCCAGCACGGTGACGCGCGACGTGATGCCGAGCATCTTCTCGATCGCCTGCTCGATCCGCGCCGCCGCGACTTCATCCTCGACCCGCGTGGGCGCGGAGAAGACGACGTTGCCGCTGTTGAGCAGTGTGCGCACGTTGTCGTAGCCGAGCGACTCGACGAGCGCGCGCAGCTCCGCCATCGCGATGCGCTTCGCCTTCCCGACGTTGATGCCGCGCAGCAGCGCGACGCGGAGGTCACTCACGAGATCAGGAGCAGAGAGCGGGGAGCTCTGGTGGAAGTCGAGCTAAAGATACGGCGAGTGCCCTCCGAGTCTTACAGAACGCCCGTCGGGCTCTCGGCTCCCGGAACGCGGAAGGATGGCCACCGCGATACCGCTTCGTCCCCGCCAGTACCGAACCAGCACCTAATCCACTCCATGCGCCCCACGCCGCCCTGCTCCATCGCCGCGCTTCCGCCGACGCAGATCCAGAGCTGGCCGCTCATGCTGCGCGTCGCGTCATACATGTCTCAGGTGCTCGACCGCGTGGCCGGGCCCGCCGTCTGGTCGTGAGTCGCTGACGCCGTCGCGGCTGCTCGCCGGCGCCGGTCCGCTCACATGCTCGCCGAGCGCGCGCTGCCCTGCGCCGCCTCCGTGCGCGTGTAGTCGAACGGTGCCGTGGTCTGCGCCGGCGCCACGGTGATGATCACGTACTTGGACGTTGGCGTGTTGCTCCGCGCCGCCACGCTCCGCACCGGTACCAGCACGTTCGTCTCCGGGAAGTACGTCGCCGCGCAGTAGCGCGGGATCGGATACGGAACGACGATGAACTGCCGTGCCACGCGCGTCTCTCCCTCGAAGTGCGAGGTGAGATCGACCACCTGGCGCTCCTTCAGCCCCAGCGCCCGCACGTCCTCCTCGTTCATGAAGATCACGCGCCGTTCGTTGTGCACGCCGCGATAGCGGTCGTCGAGCCCGTAGATCGTCGTGTTGAACTGGTCGTGGCTGCGCACGCTCATCATCACGAGCTGGCCCGGCTGCAGCACTGTGCGCGGGATCTCGTGACAGGTGAAGTTCGCCTTCCGCGTCTCCGTCGCCCACTCGCGCTTGTCACGCGGCAGGTTGGGCAGGTAGAAGCCGCCCGGCTCACGGACCCGCCGGTTGTACTCGTCGAAGCCCGGTATCACGCGCTCGATCCGGTCACGCACGCGATCGTAGTCGGCCACGAGTGAATCCCAGTCCACAGTGGAGCGTGCACCAAGCACCGCCTTGGCCATCCGCGCCACGATCACCGGCTCGCTCAGCAGTTGGCGCGACGCCGGCGTCAGCCGCCCCTTCGACATGCTCACGACCCCCATCGAGTTCTCGACGGAGACGAACTGCTCCTTCCCCTGCTGCACGTCGCGCTCGGAGCGCCCGATCGTGGGGAGGATCAGCGCCTCCTCACCGGCCACGAGATGCGAGCGGTTGAGCTTGATCGCCACGTGCGCGGTGAGCGTGCACCGCCGCAGCCCTTCGGCCGTGTAGTTGGTGTCTGGTGTGGCCGACAGGAAGTTGCCCCCCATGGCGAAGAACACCTTCACCTTGCCGGCGTGCATCGCCTGCAACGTCTCCACCGTGTCGTACCCGTGCTCCGGCGGAGGTGTGAAGTCGAACTCCTTCCCCAGTGCGGCGAGGAACTCCGGCTTCGCACGCTCCCAGATCCCCATCGTGCGATCGCCCTGCACGTTGCTGTGGCCGCGCACCGGCAGCGCGCCGGCGCCCGGCTTGCCGATCGCCCCCTTGAGCAGGAGCAGGTTCATGCACTCCTGGATCGAGCTGACGGCATTCTTGTGCTGCGTCAGCCCCATCGCCCACGCGACGATCAGCTTGTCCGTCGCCATGATCATCCGCGCACACTCGGCGATCTGCTCGCGAGGGATCCCACTCTCGTTGACGATGACGTTCCAGTCGGCCTTCCGGATGTTCTCGATGTAGGCCTCGTAGCCGAGCGTGTGCTCCGCGATGAACGCCTGATCGAACACGGTGCCCGGCTTGAGGTCCTCGGCGATCAGCATCGCCTTGATGATCCCCTGCAGCAGCGCGACGTCGCCGTTGATGCGCACTGGGAGGTACAGGTCGGCGAGCTGCGTGCTGCGGCCCGTGAGCACCTGCAATGCGTGCTGCGGATGCTGGAACGCCATCAGCCCCGTCTCGGGGAGCGGATTGGCGGCGATGATCTTTCCGCCGTTCTTCTTGGTGAGCTGCAGCGCGGTCAGCATGCGCGGGTGGCAGGTACCCGGGTTGTGCCCCAGATCGAAGATCACTCCTGCCTCGTGCACGTCCTCCAGCGTCACCGTCCCCTTGCCGATCCCGATCGAGTCGCTGAGCGCCGAGCCACTCGACTCGTGGCACATGTTGGAGCAGTCGGGCAGGTTGTTCGTCCCGAACTGGCGCACGAACAGCTGGTAGAGAAACGCCGTCTCGTTCGCCGTGCGACCGCTCGTGTAGAACGCCGCCTCGTCGGGCGACTCGAGTGCGTTGAGCTTGCTTGCGATCAGCTTGAAGGCGTCATCCCATGAGATCGCCTCGTAGTGCGTCGCGTCCTTGCGCAGCACCATCGGCTCGGTGATCCGCCCCTGCTCGGAGAGCCAGAAATCGGAGCGCTCGGAGAGCTCGCGCACACTGTGCTGGCGGAAGAAGTCGCGGTGGATGTGCTTGCGCGTATTCTCCTCGCTCGATGCCTTCGCGCCGTTCTCGCAGAACTCGGCCGTGCTCCGATCACCGGCCTCGGGGTCGGGCCAGGCGCATCCCGGACAGTCGAAGCCATCCGTCTGGTTGAGCTGCAGCAGCATCCGGGCGCCCTTCACCGGGCCCATGTTCTTGTAGGCATACTTCATCGACTGCACGACGGCGGGGATGCCAGCGGCGTACTTGCCGCGCTTCCCCAGCTTGAGCCCGGTGAGCTCCTCGGGCGGGACGGCCAGCACGCCACCCCCATGCTCCGCCTCGTCGCGTCGCGTGGCGGGCGCTTCTCCCTTCTCGGCCATCATCTCCCCGGCGATGCGATGCTCGCTCGAGAGGTCGACCTTTGCGGTCTCCCAGGAGTTCGCTTGCGCGGTGGAGTGCTCGCCGTAGATGGCGCCGTGCTGCTGGTCGCGGTCTCCGCGCGCGTCGGGGTTCGCGACGAGCTCGCGCTCCGCGTCAGTCGCACCGGACTCGGGGCCGTGCGGATCTTTCGGATCCTGAGGGCGATCGATCATGAGAGGGACTCCATCCGCCGTGAGAAAGTGGGCGGCCACGGAGCTCGTCCGCACCGCCCACCCAGCTTGTCCCGCAAGCCATGCTCCAGCGCTGCCGCGGACGTCGCGACGTCCGCAGTAACCGCGCAACTCTGGAGGTCGCTACGGGCGCAGCGAGCGCGTCACCCCCATCTGCGCCGCGCTGAACGCCCATTCGTCCGCCAGCTCGGCGATCCGCTTGTCGGTCGGGCGGTAGCCGTGGCTTCCCTGCGTCTCCACGCGGATCAGCACGGGCTTCGTACAGCTGGGAGCCGCTGCCTGCGCCGTCTGCATTGCCGCGGTGAACTTGAACGAGTGGCTCGGCACCACACGGTCGTCGTGGTCGGCCGTCGTGACGAGCATCGCGGGATAGCACGTGCCCGCCTTCACGTTGTGCAGCGGCGAGTATGCGCGCAGGTAGGCGAAGTCGGCCGGGTTGTCCGCCGAGCCGTACTCGGTGGCCCACGCGCCGCCGCCGGTGAACTTGTGGTACCGCAGCATGTCCATCACTCCGACTGCGGGCAGCGCGACCGCGAACAGGTCCGGACGCTGCTCCATGACCGCACCCACGAGCAGTCCGCCGTTGGAGCCTCCCATGATGCCGAGCTTCGCGGGCGACGTGTACTTGTGCCCAACGAGATACTCCGCCGCCCCGATGAAATCGTCGAAGACGTTCTGCTTCTTCTCCTTCATTCCCGCCTCGTGCCACGCCTCGCCGTACTCGCTGCCGCCGCGCAGGTTGGCCGTGGCCCACACGCCGCCGAGCTCCAGCCACGCCGGCACGTCCGGACGGAAGTTGGGTGTCGTCGCGATGTCGAAGCCGCCGTACGCGTAGAGCATCGTCGGGTTGGTGCCGTCCAGCGGCATCCCCTTCCGGTGCGTGATGAACATCGGGACCCTGGTTCCGTCCTTCGACGGGTAGAACACACGCTCGGTGACGTAGCGCGTCGGGTCGAAGGTGAGCTTCGCCGGCTCGAACGGAATGCTCCGCTTGCTCGCGGCGTCATACCGGTAGACGGTGCCCGGGCTCAGCGGTGAGTCGAAGCTGTAGAACAGCTCGGGGCGATCGAACCGGCCGCTCACGCCACCGATGCTGCCGAGCCCAGGGAGCGTCACGCTCTCCTGCGCCTGGCCGGCCAGCGAGTAGAAGTGCAGCGCGCCGGCCACGTCCTCCAGCGTGTTGACGACCAGGCGCCCGCCGATGAGCTCCGCGCTCTCGATCACGCTCGCGCCTTCCGCGACCACCGTGCGCCAGCCCGCTGGCTCCGGGTGCGCGAGCGACGCGGCAACGACGCGCCGCTTCGGGGCGCCGTTGTCGGTCAGGAGGTATGCGGTGCCGTTGACCACGCCGAGCAGATCGTACGACGCGTCGTGGCCGGTGAAGATGGCGCGAACCGGCGCGCTCAGGTTGGGCGACGTCGGCTCGCCCAGGTCGGCGAGGAAGAGCTCGTTCTTGGCGCTCGTCCCCTTGTTCGTCGTCACGGCGAGATAGCGTCCCGTCTCGTCGAGCGCGGCGGAGATGAACAGCGTCGGTTCGGCCGCACGCTCGTAGACCAGGCGATCGGCCGACTGCGGCGTGCCGAGCACGTGGTAGTAGATCTTCTTGTCGTGCACCGCGCCGCGGAGCGCCTCACCGGCCGACGGCTCCGGGTAGCGGCCGTAGAAGAAGCCGCGCCCGTCGTGCGTCCACGAGAGGCCGGAGAACTTGACCCAGCGGATCGTGTCGGCCGTCGAGCGACCGGTGCGCAGGTCGCGCACGAGGTAGGTGGACCAGTCGGAGCCGCCTTCGGACTGGCCATAGGCGACATAGCGGCCGTCGTTGGACGGCACGAAGCCCGAGAGGGCGATCGTACCGTCGGGGGAGAGCGTGTTGGGGTCGAGCACGACCTGCTCGGCACCGTCGAGCGAGGCGCGCGAATAGCGCACCGCCTGGCGCTGGAGCCCCGCGTTGCGCGAGTAGAACCACCGGCCGCCGACCCAGCGTGGCGCGCTCGTCTTCGGGTAGTTCCACAGCTCCGTGATCCGCGCCTTGAGCGCGTCGCGCATCGGCAGCGAGGTGAGATAGGCGCTGGTCACGCCGTTCTGCGCGGCCACCCACTGCGCCGTCTCCGGCGCGTTCAGCTCCTCGAGCCAGTGGTATGGGTCCGACACGGTGGCGGTGCCGTAGGAGTCGGTGTGCTCCACGGTGCGTGTCACGGGATAGCGGACGGATGTCGTCCGCTCGCCCTGCGCGCGCGCGGTGGGCACGATGGCGACGACGGCGCTGCACAACGCGGCGCCGGTGAACGCGAGAGACAGTCTCAGCATGCAGCTCAGCTCGATCGGGGAAGGAATGTCGAGGGAATGGCGCGAACGTAGCGCGCGAGAACGGAGGTTGCCAGAGCGCTTGCAGTGCACGTCGACACAACGTCGCCACATCATGGGGACACCGCATGGCGCAGAAGCTCAAGAGGATCGTGGATCAGGTCATCGTCATCACGGGTGCCTCGAGCGGGATCGGGCTCGCGACGGCGCAGGCGGCGGCGCGGCAGGGCGCGCGCATCGTGCTCGCCTCGCGCGACGAGACCGACATCCGCGCCGCCGCCGAAGGGATCACGAGCACTGGCGGCCAGGCGATCGGCGTCGTCGTGGACGTCGGCGACCAGCTGTCGGTGGACGCGCTCGCGCGGCGGGCGGTGGAAGCCTACGGGCGCATCGATACGTGGGTCAACAATGCGGGGACGTCGATCTACGGGCTCATCGAGGACGTGCCGCTCGAGGACGCGCACCAGCTCTTCCGCACCAACTACTGGGGCGTGGTGCACGGGTCGCTCGCAGCGCTGCCGCATCTGCGCCGGCATGGTGGCGCCCTGATCAACGTCGGCAGCGAGCTGTCCGAGACGGCGCTCCCGCTCCAGGGACACTACGCGGCGAGCAAGCACGCTGTGAAGCGGTTCACCGACACGCTGCGCATGGAGCTGCGCCACAAGCACGCGCCGATCTCCGTGACGCTCGTCCAGCCGTCAGCGATCGACACGCCATATCCCGAGCACGCGATGAACTACCTCGGCGTGGAGCCCAAGCACATGGCATCCGTCTACGCGCCCGAGATCGTGGCCGACGCAATCCTCGCCTGCGCCCAGTCGCCGCACCGTAACGTGCGCGTGGGCGGCGGGGCCAAGATGTTCACGATGATCGAGAAGGCCGCACCCGGGCTCGGTGACCTGATGAAGGAGCGCACCGCCTTCGAGGGCTCGCGTACGAAGGGGCCAGCGAAGAACGACGACCCCCTCCACGCGCCGCATCCCAACGATGGGCGGGTGCGCGGCAACTACGATGGCCACGTCGCCACCTCGAGCCTCTATACGAAGGCGGCGCTCAATCCGCTTCGCGCGGTGCTCGGCGCCGCCGTCCTTGGACTCGGCATTGCGACCGTGCTTCGAGCGCGCGGTGACTGACTGAAGATTATTCTTCCAGGGTGACCGCACCCTCCAAGCCCGCTCCGCTCCCCTCGAGCGTCTGGCGCCACGCCGATGGCGCGATCGAGCGCGGCCTCGACGCCGAGGCGCTCCGCCGCGCCTTCGAGGGCGATGACGGCACGCTCTGGGTCGATCTCGACGTCTCCGACCCGGTCCAGGCTGCGCTGCTCAAGGATGTCTTCCACTTCCACCCGTTGGCGGTGGAAGACGCGCTGCACGGGAACAGCCGCGTGAAGGTGGACGAATATCCGTCGTTTCTCGTCGTCGTCGCGCGGGTAGTGGGGTTCTGCGAGGGCACGGACGATCCGTACGATCTCGAGACGGCGAACCTGACGGTCTTCCTCACCGCCACCGCCGTCGTCACGGCCCACGTGCAGGCGCTGCCAGTCGTCGAGGCGCTCGTCGCCCGGATCAACGATCACCCCGACATGCTGGCGCGTGGCCCCTCGCGTGTCGCGCATCACGTGCTGGACAGCGCGGTGGACGCATACTTCCCGCTGCTCGACCAGCTCGATGAGTTCGTGGACGCACTCGAGAAGCGCGTCTTTGGCCAGTTCGACGAGTCGCTGCTTCAGGAGATCTTCCAGGTGAAGCGGATGGTCATCATGCTGCGTCGCTACCTCGCCCCGCAGCGCGAGGTGCTGAGCCAGCTCACCAACCGCCCATCGGCGTTCCTGCCAGTCGAGGCGCAGCTGTACTTCCGCGACGTGTACGACCACATGCTGCGCATCACCGATTCGCTCGACAGCTACCGCGACATCCTCGGCAGCACGCTCGACAGCTACCTCACCCAGGTGAGCAACCGCCTCGGCACGGTGTCGAAGGGGCTGGCGGTGGTCGGCGCGATCAGCGTGCCGTTCGTGGTGATCGCCGGAGTGTACGGGATGAACTTCGATCGCATCCCGCTGGCGCATCACCCGTGGGGATTCGCGATCATGGTCGGAGTGCAGCTGGCGTGCAGCGCCGGGCTGGTCACTTGGCTCAAGGCGCGGAAGCTCTGGTAGAGATGAGAGAGCGGAGTACCGAGTACTCGGTACTGCACTGCCACTGCCACTGCCACTGCCCTGCCACCGCAGTACACGGGTAACGACGTAGAACTCGGTACTCGGACTGGCATACCGGCCCCGAGAACGCAGGGCTGTGCATGGACGATTCTGGTACCGCCCGGTCTGACGCTGTCTGAGGTCGGATGCCGTAAGAGCCAGTCGTGGCCCGGCCGCGAGTCCCCCGCGCGATCTCGCCAGGCATTCTAGGGGGCCGTATGCCATTCCGGGTACCGTGTCATACGTAGTTACCCATTACTGCAGTGGCCGTTTTCCACCCCAGTACTTCAGCGGCTCAATCCCGCCCTCCTACTGGAGTCATCCGTACTTCGCCTTGCGTCATTCGCGCGCTCTCGCGTACATCAGGTCATGCTTCTTCCCACGCCTTCGTGCCGCCGTGCGCTGACCGCACTCTCCCTGCTCGCGATCGCCGCGCCACGAGCAGTTCCCGCGCAGTCGTCGAGCGCCTCGGCCCTCCGCACTGCCGTCACGACGTACCGAAAAGCGCACGAAGCCGACATCCTGCGCGAGTTCACCGCGCTCCTCGCGCTGCCCAACCTCGCGAGCGACAGCGCGAACATCCGCCGCAACGCCGCCGCCGTCGTCGCGCTGCTGGAGAAGCGTGGCGCCTCGGCGCGGCTGCTCGAGTCGCCCGCCGGTGGTCCGCCTGCCGTCTACGGCGAGCTGAAGACACCCGGCGCGACCGAGACCATCCTCTTCTACGCGCACTACGACGGCCAGCCCGTGAACGCCGCCCAGTGGGCCACGGCGCCATGGGCGCCGACGCTGCGCGACGGACCGCTGGAGGGTGGCGGGAAGGTCGTGCCCCTTCCCACCACCAACGGCACCACCGGGCCCGAGTGGCGCCTGTACGCCCGCTCGGCTGGTGACGACAAGGCGCCCATCATCGCCGTGCTCGCCGCGCTCGACGCGATGCGCACCGGTGGGATCGCGCCGAGCGTGAATCTCAAGTTCTACTTCGATGGCGAGGAGGAGGCGGGCAATCCGCACACGCGTGCGCTGCTGGAGCGACACGCAGCGCTGCTGAAGAGCGACGGGATCATCTTCGCCGACGGGCCGGTGCATCAGAGCCGGCAGCAGCAGGTGGTGTTCGGCGTGCGCGGCATCACGGACGTCGTCGTTACCGCCTACGGCCCGCTGCGCGCACTGCACAGCGGGCACTATGGCAACTGGGCGCCGAATCCCGCCGTCACCATCGCGCGCTTCATCACCGCGCTGCGCGACGAGAACGGCCGGATCCTGATCCCGGGCTTCAACAAGGACGTGCGCCCGCTCAGCGCCGCCGATCGCCGCGCCCTGGCCACCGTGCCGGCCGCCGACTCGGCGCTTCGGCGCGAGCTCGGGCTCGCGGCCACCGAGGCGAACAACGCGTTGCTCGCCGAACGCATCATGCTGCCCGGGCTCAACATCCGCTCCATTCATGCCGGCGGCACCGGTGCGGCGGCGAATGCGATTCCGGTGGACGCGGCTGCGTCGATCGATTTCCGGCTCGTGCCCGACCAGACGCCGGCGCATGTGAAGGAGCTCGTCGAGGCGTATGCCACGCGACTCGGCTACACCGTCATCCACGCGGCGCCGGACAGTGTGCAGCGGCGCAGCACGCCACGCCTCCTCCGCTTCGATTGGGGTGCAGAGGGCTATCCGGCCGAGCGCACGCGTGCCGACACACCATTCGGGCACGCGGTGGTTCGCGCGGTGGGCGAAGGGCTCGGCACCCCGATCATCCAGGTGCCCACCATGGGCGGCAGCGCGCCGACGTATCTGTTCGCGCAGATCCTCAAGGCGCCGCTCGTCCTCGTGCCCATCGCCAACCACGACGACAACCAGCACGCGAGCAACGAGAACCTGCGGCTGCAGAATCTGTGGGATGGAATTGCGGTGTATTCCGGGCTGCTGGCACGGCTGGGACACGAGACTCCACCCGTTCCGTAGGCCACCGTCGCTTCCGCATCCCGCCCGTAACAGGTACACTCGCACCTGCTGAAAACTGTTAGCTCGTGTCCTAGTTGCCCGAACACCGACCGGGTGGAGCATGGCGTGGATGCAGTACTGGATACGGTTGGTACTGGTAACCAGTAGGAACAGTTCTGAGTAATGCATCCAGGCCATGCTCCGCCCGGCAACCTTCGGGCAACTACGACACGAGCTAACAGTTTTCAGTAAGCAGTCGCGAGTCGACTGCGAAACACCTGCGAAACACCTGCGAAACATTGAATCACTATCCCCACATGCGTCTTCCTCGTACTGGCATCGTCCACTCTCGCCTCCGGCACGCCAGCGGCGCGGTAATTGTCCTCGGACTCCTGCTCGCAGCGCATGATGCACACGCGCAGGCACGAACACCCACCGCCACTCCAGCGTCCGGTCCTGCCTTCGACGTTACCGAAACCTCGATCGCCGACGTGCATGCCGCGATGCGCGCCGGCCGGCTCACCTGCCGCGAGCTCGTCTCGGCGTACCTCAAGCGAATCGACGCCTACGACCGGAACGGGCCGGCGATCAACTCGCTCATCACGGTCAATCCCAACGCCCTCGTCGTCGCCGACTCGCTGGACGCACGCGCCGCACGTGGCGGGCTCACCGGACCGCTGCACTGCATTCCGCTGATCGTGAAGGACAACTTCGAGACGCGCGACCTGCAGACCACCGCGGGGTCGCTCTCGCTCGCCGGGATGATCCCGCGACAGGACGCCTTCATGGTGCAGCGTATCCGCGCGGCCGGCGCGATCGTCCTCGCCAAGTCGAACCTCGCGGAGTTCGCGTTCACGCCGTACGAGACCGTGAGCTCCATCCTGCCGGGCTACACGCACAATCCATATGCACTCGATCGCGTGACGGCCGGGTCGAGCGGCGGCACGGCGGCGGCTGTAGCGGCGAATCTGGGTGAGGCCGGCCTCGGTACCGACACCGGCAACTCCATCCGCGGCCCGTCGTCGCACCAGGCACTCGTCGGCATCCGCTCCACCATGGGACTCACGAGCCGTAGCGGCGTCGCGCCGCTCAACCTCGCCGCCGACATCGCGGGCCCGATGGCGCGCACCGTCGCGGACGCGGTCGCGCTGTTCGACGTCGTCGTGGGCGTCGACACCACGGACAGCGTCACGCTGCGGTCGCGCGAGCACCACGTGGCCAGCTACGCGTCGTCGCTCCGGCGCGACGCGCTGAAGGGAGCACGCATCGGCGTGCTGCATCAGGCCTACGACCGCGAGTCGCTCGATCCCGAGGTGGCGCGCGTGTTCGCCGCCGCGCTCGACGACCTGCGCCGCCAGGGCGCCATCATCGTGGATCCGGTCGCCGTCGGTGGGCTCGACGCGAAGCTCGCCGGCTACGTGAGCTGCAACCAGTTCAAGTACGACATCGAGAACTGGCTGAAGCGTCAAGGCGACCGTGCCCCCGTGCACTCCGTGGCCGAGATCCTCGCGTCCCGGCGCTTTCACCCGACGATCCAGCCGCGGCTCGAGGCGGCGCAGCTCGACTCCATCCCGCCCGACCGCAACCCGGGCTGCCGCGCGCGTGACGAGTTTCGCGCATGGCTGCGCACCGGCGTTACCACGTTGATGGATTCGCTGAAGCTGGACGCGCTCGTCTATCCCACGTGGAGCAACCCGCCGCGGCTGATCGGTGACCTGAACACCCCCGCCGGTGACAACAGCCAGCTCTTCTCGCCGAGCACCGGCTTTCCCGCGATCACGGTGCCGATGGGCTACACGCGAGGGCAGCTCCCCGCCGGTCTGCAGCTGTTCGGCCGCCCCTGGAGCGAGCCGACGCTGATCGGCCTCGCGTACGCCTATGAGCAGGCGACGCATCATCGCCATCCTCCAGCGAGTACCCCTCCGATGCGCTGATCGAATGTGGGGCGCCATCGATTGCGGTCGCGTCTGTTGACGTGCGATGGATGTGGCGTTTGCGCGGCGTCGGCGTCCCTACATCAGAAACGTCCGGTGGCGGGACGATACTGCCATGTGCTGGGCAGCATCGCCCCGCCTGCCGTATCCCTCCCGCTCAACGATGGTTTTCCTCCCCTCCATTCGTGGTACGTGCGCGCTCCGTCGCGTCTCGCCCATCCTCGGTGTGCTGCTCGCGACGATCCCGCTGGCAGCGGCACGCCCGCGCCCGGCCGTACAAGGCGCGGAGAACGGAAGGAACCGCGTCGCGGCACATGTCGCCACGGGGCGCATCGAGGGCGAGGTGATCGTCTCCACGACGCTGACCACACGGCGCCCACGCTTCCGCATCTACTCGGAGCCGGGCCCCGGCGCTCGGCCGCCCGCCCGCGAGAGCGCCGAGATCCGCAACGTCGTGCTCTACGTGCGTAACGCCGCGCCGCCGCCCGGTTTCTCGCCTGCCCGAGCCGCCATCGCCCAGCAAGACGAGCAGTTCGCGCCACACATCGTGCCCGTCGTCCGCGGTGCGGCCGTGGACTTCCCCAACGCGGACGACGTCTTCCACAACGTCTTCTCGCTGTCGAGCGCCAAGAGCTTCGATCTCGGTCGCTATCCGGTGGGCTCGTCCCGCAGCATCGTGTTCGACCAGAGCGGAAGCGTGCAGCTCTTCTGCCACATTCATTCCGACATGAGCGCCGTCGTGCTCGTGCTCGACAATCCGTACTTCGCCGTGCCCGCCCCGTCCGGCCACTATGTAATCGCCGACGTTCCGCCCGGCGACTACCAGGTGATGGGATGGCATGAGCGGATCAAGCCCCTGATGCGCACCGTGCACGTGGTCGCCGGCGAGACGACGCGGCTCGACTTCAACATCCCGCTTCCACAGGGTGGAGAAGAGCTTGGGCGCTGAGCCTGCGCACGGACTCTGGCAGAGACTGAGCCGCTCACGCCTCAGCGTCCGGCTGGCCATTCTCAGTGCGGCGCTCACCGCGCTCGTCACCTGCGGAACGTTCGTCGCACTCAGCGCGCAGGTGCG